>NZ_JBIVHR010000038.1:0-54633 GCF_044749305.1 Pseudomonas sp. NPDC089534
GGCCCAGACCACTCGGGCCCCCAGAAAAACCCCGAGGCCCATGCCGACGATGCCCCACACCACCGTCATAATGGCGAATTGGCGGACCACCTTGTAGTTGTAGGCGGTACTGATAGAAGTGTTCATGGTTCCCCATCCACGGTTCAGCCGAAGAGCGCGCGCGTGCAGAAAAGCCGCGCGCCCTTCGCCTGGAGTTATAGGCAGACTAAAAGCGAGGCAAGCATGGACAAACAGCACAAGGCCAGTATTGACGGGGATCAATGGGCGCAGTGCGTGCGGGATCATGGATGGCTGTGGGACGCCGCCGCGGGCGAGGCTCACGCGATGTTGATCCTCGCTCATGGCGCCGGCGCGCCGATGGACAGCGACTGGATGACCGACATGGCCCGGCGCCTTGCCGCGCAAGGCGTGAACGTGCTGCGTTTTGAATTCCCCTACATGGCCCAGCGCCGCGTCGACGGCGGCAAACGCCCGCCGAACCCGACGGCGAAACTGCTGGAATGCTGGCGCGGGGTGTACGCCGACGTGCGGCGACATGTCGCCGGCCCGCTGGCCATCGGCGGCAAATCCATGGGCGGGCGCATGGCCAGCCTGCTGGCCGATGAGCTGGGCGCGGATGCGCTGGTGTGCCTGGGGTATCCGTTCTATGCGGCGGGCAAGCCGGAGAAACCGCGGGTCGAGCATCTGGCGGCTTTGAAGGTGCGGACGTTGATTGTGCAGGGTGAGCGGGATGCCCTGGGCAACCGCGAGACGGTCGAGGGGTATGCGTTATCGCCGAGTGTCGAGGTGTGTTGGCTGGCGGCGGGGGATCATGACCTGAAGCCGCTGAAGGTTTCCGGGTTTACGCATGAGCAGCATTTGGCCAGTACTGCGCAGAAGGTAGCTGACTATCTCAAGGATTCACGAAAACCCTGAACCGTATGGAGATTCGCTTTCCTCTCGATCCTTTGGGGAAGAGGGCATCGAGCAACATCGGCACAGTGCCTTAAAGTATCGTTTTTCAACGGAATTCATACACTTGGCGGTAGCATAAATTTAACAGGGAGTGGGTGTCCGGTTTTGTAGGGGGGCAGTAGAGGCAACACCGTACTGAAAGGGTAAGGTGTTGCACTCAGTTTTCACGGTCGCCCTCTTTTTTATCAAATGGTTAGCGTGAAATGTCAACAGGCTCCTTGGCATTAATCATTGCCCTGTCGTACACGTGATACTAAAAAAAGTGTGTCCGGAGTAGCCTTGCAAAGTGCTCGAGCTCGCAAAGACTCTAATTGTCTGAGTGGCGCTATTGTAAGTCACGGAGGATTCGAATCCCGAAGTAAGTCCATTCAAGGTGCACGTTGGGTCGCTGGTAAATGTTTTTTTGAGAGTGAGAATATAGCCGCCAGTAGAGGAATTTCCGTAGACGAAATTTACTGACCCTATCCAATCCGAGCCCGATTTTATTTCACCGTTTGGTGAGACAGAGCCGGTAAAGATTTCCGCGCCTTGGGCGTATGGCAGACTTGGTATGGCTATAGGAAGGGCTGCAACAATCATAAGAGCTGTGAGAAGTTTGTTTTTCATTGCAAAGTCTCCAGTTTGTTAAGGATAGCATCCACTTCGAATAGTGGATGTTACGAGAGAAATACAAGTGCGGCCGTGTTAGTCCGAACTCAGCTCGAGGTTATGAGTATAATTGTTTAGATAGCTAGGAAGGCCTGTAAGAAATGACAGGTTTTAAGGCTGTTTGGTTATATGAATGTCAGGTGTGGTGCAAAGCTCTTTGAAATTTCCTTTCTCGCGTAATCCGGTAAAAGGTAATCGCAATTGAAGTCGGAGTCGCCGTTTGCGATAAAGATAAGTGGTGGTAAGGGGCGTTGGTATTGGGAGTTTTTCTGAGGTAATAAGCAGTGGCATAAATTTTGGAATTTGCCAGGAGGCCCGCTTATTGTCCATTGCAGGGATTAAAGTTGCGTGCTGTATAAATGTTATGGGTATTGGGCTTGACTCGATCAAGGTTAAACTTTTAAGGTGATCTGCCGAAGGTCGAAAGGTGGCAGACTTATTATTTGTCTCAGTGGTCGCTGGTCATCACGAATAATGCCAAATCAAAAAATAAAAAGCCGAAGAGCGTTCGCTGTCTGGTTTTTTGTTTTTACTCACTTAATCAACGTTAATCCGCACCGTCAGCGAGCAATAAGCCTGGATAACTCAATAATGCTGAATTCTGCTGCTCCGTAACAGGCAACTTGCCGGACATCACAAACTCATCGAACGCTTTCTGCCCATCACTCGCGGCTTGCCGGACATCGAGAAAACTCAACTGATCGCAAACCGTCTTTTCGTCGTTCTTTCTGATGGTGGTCATTGGCGCCGCCCGATTTTGAGTTCTCGATGAGTGCGAACGATGGCGCCTGCTCCTTCGGCACGCAAGTCAGTCGATTCTGGTTTGGCTGTCGGGCGGGGAGGGCATAAACGCAACTTTGCGAGCGCGTTGAAAGTACACGAACCGTTACGCCATAAGGGCCACAACGCCTTGCGTCGTTGCCTACGCCTACGCCAGAATCCGCCGGCTTACGCGGCTTGGAGAGGGCTCTATCGTGTCCCTGTCACTGAGAAACAGTGATCGGGTTTGGTAGCCCGTCTGTAATAGCTGTGTGGCAACACTGTAGGCAGTCCCTTTTTGTATGGGGCTCGTTTTTATGGTGGTCATGCGTGGGGCTCATTCGTGAGCGCCGGGTTCCTATTGCAGCCGGTCTACCAACCCGCGTATGGCCGCCACCCATCGTTTGGTAGCGTGGGTGATGGCTCCTTGAAATCTGCGATAGGAGTTACATCCATGTTCAAAGCCACACCCAACCCTCCAGCTACAGATCCAACCTCCCACGACCCCAAGCTTGAGTCCCAAAAGACAAAAGAAGCCGTCGACCGCGCACTCGACTATTACCTGGGCCCTGAAATCCCCGAGTACTTCCCTCCGAAGGCCCGTCCCATCTACCTCGTCGACCCCACGCTGGATGACGAAACGCTGCTGGTCGAAGCCTGCGAATCGCTGTCGTCGGCCAACGCCATGGCCGGGAATATCGCCAACTCAGCGAGAGGCCCGGAGCGTAAGCCTCTGCTGGCGCTGCAACAGCTGATCATGTTGAACGAGCTGCTGGTGAATCGGCTGCTGGACAGGCTCCGTGTGCCGCGGTAGTCACCGATCACTGCGGACCCTGCCAAACAAGAAATAAAAAACCCCGGAAGCGTTCGCTGTCCGGGGTTTTCTTGTTGCCAGAACAATCAGCGGTTGAACCGCTCCACCAACGAGTATTGCGTGTTGGCCGTCTTGGTCAGCTCTTCGCTCAGCAGCGCCGAGTTGTGCGCCTGTTCCGAGGTCTGGTCCGCCAGTTCCGAGATGTTGCTGATGTTGCGGCTGATCTCTTCGGCCACCGCGCTCTGCTCTTCGGTCGCAGCGGCGATCTGGGTGGTCATGTCGGTGATGTTGGCCACCGCTTCGCTGATGCCCACCAAGGCCTGGTCCGCTTCAAGCACCCGCGCCACGCCTTCTTCGGCCTGGCGGTGCCCGGCTTCCATGGTCTGTACGGCGCTGGTGGCGGTCTGTTGCAGCTTGGCGATCAGGGCGTGGATCTGCCCGGTGGATTCGCTGGTGCGCTGCGCCAGTTGGCGGACCTCGTCGGCCACCACGGCGAAGCCGCGGCCCATCTCGCCGGCGCGGGCCGCTTCGATGGCGGCGTTGAGCGCCAGCAGGTTGGTCTGGTCGGCGATGCCTTTGATCACGTCCACCACGCCGCCGATCTCGTCGCTGTCCCGGGCCAGTTGGGTCACGGTCAGGCCGGTTTCGCCCACCACCACCGACAGGCGCTGGATGGCTTCGCGGGTTTCGCCGGCGATGTCGCGGCCGCGGCCGGTCAGGCGGTTGGCTTCCTGGGTGGCGTCGGCGGTGCGCTGCACGTGGCTGGCCACTTCCTGGGTGGTGGCGGCCATCTGGTTGACGGCGGTGGCGACCTGTTCGGTCTCCACGCGCTGGCGTTCCAGGCCGCTGGAGCTGTTGTGCGCCAGGGCATCGGACTGCTTGGCCTGATCGGTCAGGTGCTCGGCGGTGTCCTGCAGGCGGGTCAGGCAGGTCTTCAGGCGCGCTTCCTGGCTGAGGATCGACATCTCCAGGCGCGCCTGGGCGCCGCGGCTGTCGGTGTACATCTGCGCGATCAACGGGTCGGAGGTGGTCTGCTCGGCCAGGCGCAGCAGGCGCTTGAGGCCGCGTTGCTGCCATTGCAGGCCCATCAGGCCCAGCGGCACCGAGAGGCCGGCGGCGAGGGCGAAGCCCCACTGGGAGTTGAGCGTGGCGCCGATCATGAAGCTCAGCTGGCTGACCAGGATGAACGGCAGCCAGTCCTGGAGCACCGGCAGCCATTTGTCCGCTTTGGGAATCGCCGACTTGCCCTGGTTGATGCGTTGGTAGAGCGCTTCGGCACGGCGGATCTGCTCGGCGGTGGGCTTGACCCGCACCGACTCGTAGCCGACCACCTGACTGCCTTCGAACACCGGTGTCACATAGGCGTTGACCCAATAGTGGTCACCGGTCTTGCAGCGGTTCTTTACAATGCCCATCCATGGCAAGCCTTGTTTCAGTGTGCCCCACATGTGCGAAAACACCGCGGCCGGGACGTCGGGGTGACGGACCAGGTTGTGCGGCGCACGGATCAGTTCCTCGCGCGAGAACCCGCTGATTTCGACGAAAGCGTCGTTGCAGTAGGTGATCACGCCCTTGGCGTCGGTTGTGGAGATCAACCGTTGCTGAGCCGGGAAAGTCCGTTCGCGCTGTGTAATGGGCTGGTTATTACGCATGGTTTTTCAATCCGCAAGGCTTTGAAAGGTTGTCGGCGGGCTTGGCCGTTTATTGAAGTTTTTTTTCATTAATAAGTACGGCGTCGCAAAACGGGGCTTGCCTCACCCGGCGAGCATCGGGTAGGTGAACAGCCCGAAGTGCAGCAGGTTCAGCGCAAAGTGCGTGGAGATCGCCGCGCCAAGCCCGCCGAAACGGTAGGCCAGACCATAGCCGACGCCTGCCAGGCTCGCCAGCAGCACCCACGTCCAGCCGGCGCCGAGGTGCGCCAGGCCGAACAGCAGCGACGCCAGCAGCAGCGCCAGGTTGTCGCCGTAGGGCAGGGACTTGAAGCGCTGGCTCAGGCCGCCCTGTATATAGCCGCGAAACAGCGCTTCCTCCACCAGTGTCACCAGCAGCAGGTTGTTCAGCACCCACAGCCAGGCCTGATCCGGCCACTTCGGCGCCCAGGCGATGATGCCGAGCGCCAGCGCGCCGCCCAGGGCCAGCACCGCCGTCAGCACCAGGGCCAGCGTGGTGGCGTACACCTTGAGGCGCAACGGCCGGCGCGCGACGATCCACGGGCAAGCCAGCAACAGCCAGAAGCCGATCAGGGGTTTGTCCAGGTTCAGGTACATCGAGAACGGTACGGCGTCGTCGGTGAAGCGTTGCGGCTCGATGGCCCGGCCGTTGTGAAAGCCCGGCAGCCAGTGCAGGGCCAACGCCAGCGCCAGCACGACAAACAGCCCATGGCCGAGATAGCGGGCCACCGGCAGGCTCTGCTGGCGGACGGCGACACCGGCGGCCAGCAGCAGGCCCACGGAAATCAGCGCGAGCCAACCGAGGCTGCCGACGCTCAGCGCCCATCCGTAACCGAGGCCGAGAAGGCCGAGATAGAGCCATGGCAAGGCAGGCATGGAAAGTCCTTGTGCGCAGAATGTGGGGTTGCTTTCTACACGGCAAGGCGCGGGGGGACAAGTGAAGGTGCAGCGAAAGTCCGGGACACACGCAGTACCTGTGGGAGAGGGATTGCCTGCGATGGCGTCATGTCAGCCACCTGCGTTGGAGTCTGACAGACCGCATCGCGGGCAAGCCCGCTCCCACAGGGTTTTGCGGTGCCTCCTCACTTTGCATTCAACCGAGAACTCTGTGGGAGCTGGCTTGCCAGCGATGGCGGTGGGTCAGGCAGCAGAGATGTCGGCAGTGCCGGCCTCATCGCTTGCAGGCAAGCTCCCACAGGGTTTTGCGGTGACCGCAGATTTGTCGGCCAACCAGGATTCCTGTGGGAGCCAGCCTGCTGGCGATGGCGTCCGCCAAGGCGCCGCAGGAACCCGGCAAGACAGTTGCTCTGGGTTCAGCGCAAGCCGAGCTTCGCCGCAGCGCGTTCGGTGATCTGCCGGCGCTTGCTCAGAGACGGCACGGCGAGCCGCACGGCTTCTTCGACGATGTGGCCCGGCGCTCGCTCCGGGCTGCCCGAATCGAACGGCGGCGCCGGCGCGTACTCCAGTTGCAGTTGCACCAATTGCGCCGTGCCGGCACCCACCAGTTCCGCCGCCAGCACCAGCGCAAAGTCGATCCCGGCGGTGATGCCGCCTCCGGTGAACAGGTCGCCGTCGCGCACCACCCGGTCCTTCACCGGGATCGCCCCCAGGGTTTCCAGCAGGTCGTGATAGGCCCAGTGGGTGGTCGCCCGTTTGCCCTTGAGCAGCCCCGCCGCACCGAGCACCAGGGAGCCGGTGCACACCGAGGTCACGTACCGGGCCTGATCGGCCTGCCGCCTGAGGAAGTCCAGGGTCTGATCGTCCTCCATCAGCGGCCCGACGCCTGCGCCGCCGGGCACGCACAGCACATCGAGCGCCGGGCAGTCGTCGAAGGTCACGGTCGGCTTGAGCACCAGGCCCGTGCTGGCGGTGACCGGAATCAGATCCTTCCAGACCAGGTGCACCTGCACGCCCGGCAGCGAGGCCAGCACATCGTAGGGGCCGGTCAGGTCCAGTTGCTGCACCTGGGGAAACAACAGAAAGCCGATCTGCACAGTCATGCTTTTTACTCCTGTAGAGGGGGTGGACGGCTTCACTGTAGGCGCGTAGCGTTTGGCGCATACGCCAATCAACCCACGAATCTCGCCAAATGCCCAAATCCATCCATGTCCTCGCATTCGCCGATGTCCAGGTGCTCGATGTCACCGGCCCCTTGCAGGTGTTTGCCTCGGCCAACGACGTCGCCCGCCACCGCGGCCTGCCGGTGCCCTACGCGCCGTCGGTGGTCGCCAGCGGCGGCGGTGCGGTGCGGTCGTCGGCCGGCCTGGCGCTGCTGGCCGAACCGTTGCCGCAGGCCCCCAGCGACACGTTGATCATCGCCGGCGGCTGGGGCATCTATCCCGCCGCCGAGGACCTGCCGCTGGTCGAGTGGGTGCGCACGCATGCCGCCACGTGCCGGCGCGTGGCCTCGGTGTGCACCGGCGCATTTCTGTTGGCCGCCAGCGGCTGGCTGGACGGGCGCCGGGTGGTCACCCACTGGACGCGCTGCGAGCAACTGGCCCGCCAGCACCCCAAGCTTCGGGTCGAGGCCAATCCGATCTTCATCAACGACGGCCCGGTCTGGACTTCGGCGGGCGTCACCGCCGGCATCGACCTGGCGCTGGCCATGGTGGAGGAGGATCTGGGCCGCGACATCGCCCTGGAGGTCGCCCGCCATCTGGTGGTGTTCCTCAAGCGGCCGGGCGGGCAGTCGCAGTTCAGCGTGATGCTGTCGCTGCAGAACCAGTCGCTGCACCGGCAAGGCAACCGGTTCGACGACCTGCATGCGTGGATCACCGAAAACCTCACCTGCGACCTGGGCATCGCGGCCCTGGCCGAACAGGCCGGCATGAGCGAGCGCAGCTTCGTGCGCCACTACCGCGCCGACACCGGCCAGACCCCGGCCCGTGCCATCGAGCAGATCCGCGTCGAAACCGCCCGCCGGCTGCTGAGCGACACCGGACTGCCGGTCAAGCGGATCGCCGCCAACTGCGGCTTCGGCAGCGAAGAGACCCTGCGCCGCAGTTTCCTGCGGGCCATGGGGGTGACGCCGCAGGCGTACCGGGAGCGGTTTTCGGTGGGGTTGGCGGACGCGTGATGATCGGGGGCTGACCCTCAGGCGCGCAACAGATCCCGCAACGCCCTCAGCGTCTCCTGCGGCGCCTCTTCGGGAATGTTGTGCCCGACACCGGCCAGCACCCGGCGCTCGTAGGGGCCGGTGAAGCGGTCGGCGTCTTCGTCTTCTTCCTGTGCGGGGCCGACGCCGTCGTCGGCGCCGCACAGGGAAACGGTCGGCACGCTGATCGCCGGCTGTTGCTCCAGGGCTTTCTCCATCCATTCCAGCGCGGGGTCACCCGGTGCGTACATGAAGCGGTGACGGTAGGAGTGGATCACCACCTCGACGAAGTCCGGGTTGTCGAAGGCCGGGGCGGTCAGGGGATAGCGCTCGGCATTGCGGGCCCAGGTGGGCGACCACAGGCGCCAGAGCAGTTCGCACAGCGCCCGCCGGTTCTGCGTCAGGCCCTCGACGCCGCGGGGCGTGTGGAAATAGTACTGATACCAGTACAGGTGCTCGGTGGCGGGATCCAGCGGCCGGACGGAGGCCGGGATGTTCTGCAGGTTGTAGCCGTCGCCGGTGACCAGCCCGCGCACCCGCTCGGGAAACAGCGCCGCCACGACGCACGCGGCCCGGCCGCCCCAGTCGTAGCCGCACAGCGTGGCCCGGTCGATGCCCAGCGCATCCATCAGGTCCAGCAGGTCCTGGGCCAGCGCCGCCTGCTGACCGGAGCGCAACGTGTCCGCACGGTTGAACCGGGTCGGACCGTAACCGCGCAGGTACGGAACGATCACCCGGCAGCCCTCGGCGGCGAGGGCCGGGGCGATTTCGTCGTAGGCGCGGGGGGAGTAGGGGAAACCGTGGAGGAGGATGACCGCAGCGCCGTCGCCCGGGCCGTGCTGCTCATAGGCGATGGTCAGGCTGACGGTCTTGCAACGTTGCATCACGGCTTGGGTCATTTCACTCTCCCGTTATCCGAATAACACCTTCTGCCAATGGTCTTCGCTGATGATGGCAATCGGCACACCGCTGTCCCGAAGCTCGACGGCTTTCTTGATCTTGGTGCCATAGGTGCTGTGAAGCCATTGATCATTACCGATGCTGCCCACCACCAGAAAATGAATTTTTTTGCTAACTGAGCCGCCGATCACGCCACCTCGCTCCACAACCAGAGCTTCACATTCCTTGCGCGGGCCGTAGGCCATGACACCCGTGAACAGAAAGACACGATCCGCCCAGCTCAACGCCGGGGCGGGGTTGTCGAGAGGAAGAGAGGTCGAGGCAACGAAGGGCTGCTTGGCGGTGACAGGAAGACCTGCGAATTGGTGCAGCATTTCCAGCAGTTCGACTGACTCATCTGCGTCAAGAATGCCGTCACTCAGCATGTCGTCGAGACGCCTGTAAAGGATGTTGACGACCGGATCACTCAGATGGGTCAAGTGAGTTTCAATCCAGGTCTTGAGAAATTCTGCTTCCTGTTGATTGATCTTGCCGTCTGCGGCAAGCCCGGCAGCGATTCCTACCAGCGCGTCAACAGAGCGACGGTCGATTCGGGCCTGATGAAAGAACCTGCTGTTTTGAAACTCTTGATGCAGATCGACCATTGCGCTTCTCCTTAAGCTTCAGCTTCCGCCACCTGATTGAAATACTTGCTCCGATCCGGCGTGAACGTCACCACCATGCGGGTGCGTGAGCAGGTCAGCGCGCGTTCCTCATCCAGATCGATGTCCAGATGCTCGCCGCGCAGGCCCTGCCATTCGGCCAGGTATTTGAGGGAACCGTACTTTTCGTTCTTTTTCAGGCTGCGGCTGACTCCGCCTTTCCAGCCCAGCACCGGCAGTTCGTCGGCCAGACAGCGCTTGGCCAGATCGGGAAAGCGCACGGCGCGCTGGCGGCCGATCTCCCAGCATTTGATCAGGCCTTTGTCGTGGGCTTCCCACAACTGGCTGCGGGTCAGGCCCGTGCGAAGGGGAACGTCGATCTGACGGTGGATGCGCTGGCTCATTCTGGTTCCTTGAAATCGGGTTTTATTGGACAGCTCCGCTGTGCCCGTTGCGGTGGATGGTAGGGGCGGGCGACACGGCTGGCAACAAGGTATTTCAGGGTGTAAGTGCAAGTTACGGGGGGAGGCATTGCGCGGCATTTGTTGAACATTTGTAGGCCTTCCGGACGCCCTCTGCGGCGAGGGCGATTGCTCCCGCTCGGCGGCATATCAGCCGCAAATCCGGGGCTTGAGCTGTTTCAGTCAAAGTTCGGTGGCACAAAGGAGGGAGCCGTTTCGCTCCCGATGGAAGCAAGTTCCCTCGTCACCGAAGGATGCGAAACGTTTAATTGTTGTAGGAATTATTTCCGCGAATGGGGATTGATGCGGGATATGTCTGACAGCCTCTGGCGAAAAATGATGACGTCCCATGGCTGCCAACAGTGCTGCGCTCCCGTTCGGCCTCAGACCCGGTAGCGGCCGCTGTGGCGATGCCACTCCAGGCTGCCCGCCACCCAGCTCTTCACACCTTTCAGGTAGCGGGCGAGCAACGGGTCGGCGTCGGCCAGCAACGTCCGTTCGGCGTCTTCATACAGACGCATCACCTGATCGTGGATGGCCGCGCTGCGGGTCATGGCTTCCTGCGGGGAGCAGTTCAGGTCCCGGATCAGCAACCCCGGCAGATTGAAGTCGCCGATGGCCGCCAGGCTTTCCTTGGGCGCCGAGAACAGGTCGTTGGCGATGATCGTGGCGCTGGCGGCCAGGGTCGTGACCCGCCGCACCGCCGGATGGCTGTAGACGTTGGCCGGCAGCTCATAGCCGCCGATCACGTCGATCAACGACATGCACGGCAGGAAGCTATTGGTCTGGCGCTGCGCCAGGTACTCCCACAGCGCCGGGTCGATGCCTTCGGTGCGCCACGCCGCTTCGGCCGTCATGGTGACGAACATGGCGATGATTTCATGGCGCACCCGGGCGGTCTGGGCCGGGGTGGCGAACGCTTCGACCCGGGTCATGTAGGCCTGCAGCGCCAGCAGCACCGGGTCGCGCTCCAGGGCGTGGACGAGGTCGGCGTGGAACGGCGCGGTCAGGTGCACCGGCTCCAGCGCGGCGAGGGCCACCGACAGGCGCGGGCCGACCCGCCGGGGCTGCGAGCCGGTGCGCTCGTCGTCGCAGTAGTGATCGTCCACGGCGAACAGGGCGGCGATGCATTGCGCCGAGAGCAGCAGGCGGTCGGGGTCGTCGGTGTCGGTGTGGCACAGCGTGGCGAAGCGGCCGAAGCCCGATGCGCGGATCTTGTCGAGTTGGCCGTCGAAGATGCCGATCTGGGCGACCCACGGCAGCAGCAGGTCATCGACGGTGTCCGCCAGCGCGTCGTCGAGGCGAAACGGGGCAGGGCAATGCAGGGGCGGCACGTGCCAGGCCGAGGAAGGCGCAGGCGTTGCACCGGCAAAGCGCTGGCGGGCGGTCTCGGCCCAGCGCCCGACGGTGTCGGCGCCGAACGTCTCGAAGATGCGCCGCAGCCACACGGTGAACCGCTCCGGGCTCGTGAGCAGTTGCTGCGTCAGCGCCTCCAGCGTCAGCCATTGCCAGTCCTGGGCCTCTTCGGGATTGGCCTGCGGGTCGGCCGCGCTGAACCCGGTCAGGATGTGGTCGTATTCATGCTCGATGAGCTGGTCGGTCACCTGTTCGCGGTAGAGCATCGCGGTGACTTCGAGCAGTTCGCAGTCGAGGCCCATCTCTTCCCGGAGGCGACGTCGGGCGGCCGCCGGGGTGCGCTCGCCCGGCCGGGGATGCCCGCAGCAGGTGTTGGTCCACAGGCCGGCGGAATGGTACTTGCCGGCGGCGCGCCGCTGCAGCAGCAAGCGCCCGTGCAGGTCGAAGATGAAGATGGAAAAGGCGCGGTGGCGCAGGCCCTGGCGGTGCACCTGCATCTTGGGCGCGCAGCCCGTGGGGCGGTCTTGGGGGGAGACCAGGATCAGCATCTCTTCCATGGCTTTGGCTCGTTTGAAGGCCTTCGCGGCTGGGCGTGACGGCTGACCCGACTGGCTGGTGAACAACAGGCGTGGGTGATCGGTAACGTTGAAAAAATAGTCCGGCGCGGCAGGTTTCGCCAAACGGCCCGACGGACGCGGGCTTCACACTCCACCAACAATTCGGCGCTTTTGCGCCCACCGGCCTTTGTGGCAAGTTGCAGGCCCCTGACGAGACCGCAACCGATGGCCAACCCTTACCGCGAACTGTTCAACGCCCCCGGCGCCCGCAACTTTGTGATCGCCGGGATGATCGCGCGCATGCCGATTTCCATGACCGGCATCGGCGTGATCACCATGCTGTCCCAACTCAAGGGCGGCTACAGCCTGGCCGGCGGGGTGGCGGCGACGTTCGCGCTGGCCACGGCGTTCTGCGCGCCGCAGGTGTCGCGGCTGGTGGACCGGTTCGGCCAGGGCCGGGTGCTGCCGGTGTCGGCGCTGATCGGCGGCGGGGCGCTGCTGATGTTGCTGCTGTGCACCCGCTTGCAGGCGCCGTACTGGACGCTGTTCGTCTTCGCCGCATTGGCCGGCTGCATGCCGAGCATGTCGGCGATGGTGCGGGCGCGCTGGACCGAGATCTACCGCGGCCAGCCGCAGTTGCAGACCGCCTACGCGCTGGAGTCGGTGCTCGACGAAGTCTGCTTCATCGTCGGCCCGCCGCTGTCGGTGGGCCTGTGCGTGGCGGTGTTCCCCGAGGCCGGTCCGCTGGCGGCGCTGCTGATGCTGGCGGTGGGCGTCACCGCGTTCGTGGCCCAGCGCAGCACCGAGCCGCCGGTGCATCCTCACGAAGAACACCATCAGGGTTCGATCATCCGCTCGCCGGACATCCGCCTGCTGTTACTGCTGATGGTCGCCATGGGTGTCATCGTCGGCGTGGTGGACGTGGTCAGCGTGGCCTTCGCCCAGCAGCAGGGGCAGCCGGCGGCGGCGAGCATCGTGCTGTCGGTGTACGCCATCGGTTCGTGCCTGGCCGGCATCGCGTTCGGGGCGATGCGTTCGCGGCTGCCGCTGCCGCAGCTGTTCATGTACGGCGGGACGGCGACGGCGGTGACCACGCTGCCGCTGTTGCTGGCGGGCAACATCTTCGGGCTGTCGGTGGCGGTGTTCATCGCCGGGCTGTTTTTCTCGCCGACCCTGATCGTCGCGATGGCGCTGGTCGAGCGCATCGTGCCGCCGGCCAAGCTCACCGAAGGGCTGACCTGGCTGGTCACTGGCCTGAGCATCGGCGTGGCGGTGGGCGCGGCCGGTTCCGGCGCGCTGGTGGATGCCTTCGGCGCCCGCAGCGGTTTCTGGCTGGCGATCGCGGCGGGGGCGGTGGTGCTGGGTTCTGCGATCCAGAGCTACCGCCACCTCAAATAGCGGTGGGAGCCCCTGTGGCGAGGGAGCTTGCTCCCGCTGGGGCGCGAAGCGGCCCTTTTGTCCAACCATGTGAAGGGGCCTGCTGCGCAGGCCAGCGGGAGCAAGCTCCCTCGCCACAGGTCACAGGCCACAGGCCACAGGCCACAGGTCACAGGTCACAGACCATAGGCCACCAGCCCCCTCATCACACGTCACCAGCCCCGGCCGGAGTTCACCCAGAAGTTCACCGACAGCGAAGTCGAGACCGACTCCACCTGATGGAACCAGCCCTCAGGCAGGAACAGCAGGTCCCCGGCCTCCAGCACCACCCGCATGAACGTCACGTCGCGGGCGGTGGGGAAACGTTCGTAGTCCGGCGCGTCCGGGTTGAAGTCGCAGCCGTCCAGGCCGCCTTCCGGCGCGGTGGACCAGGTGCCCAGCGCTTCGCGGTGATGGGGCGCGGCGAGGGTGAACCGCTTCTGGCCCCAGACCTGGGCGAACAGGTTGTCGGTGTCGTCGCGGTGCAGCGGGGTGAGGGTGCCTTTGGGGCCGATCCAGATCCTGGGCGGGATGAACAGGGCGGCGTCGAAGTAGGCCGGCAGGCGGATCTGCTCCATCAGCTTGGCCGGCAGGATGTTGTTGCCCATGTAGGCCGGCGGCTCGCCGTTTTCGCCCTTGACCGCCGGGCTGTCGAGGGAGGCGATGAAGTCGGCCATGGACGTGGAGCGAAAGTCCCGCTCCGTGGAGAAGGTCTTCTTCACGTAATCGCCGTGGCGGGTGATGCCTTGCAGCTCGGCGAAATGCTCAAGCGATTCTTCGCGGCTTAGGTTGAACAGCGGCCAGTCGTGCAGCGCATTGCTGATCACCACGGGGATGCCCTGGGGCAGGTAGCGGCGCCTGAATTCGTCCACCGGCAATTCGCTGCGCGGGCGCCGTTCGACCTGGGTCTGCACCGGAAGCCCGGCGGTGAGCCGCTCGCTGACGCGCGCCGGCGTCGGGTAGCGCTTGTTCATGTCGACCTTTTCGGTCGGGGCGCCGCCGTGCATGGCCTGGTCGATGATCTGCGGGAGCAGCGTGGCCAGGCCCATGTTGCCGCCGATCTTCAGGCGACCGCTGGCGAACAGTTCTTCGACGTTGGCCGTGCCGCCCATGATCCCGAGGAAATCCTGCTCCGCCACCTCGATGGTCACATCGGGGCTGGCGTGGCGCCCGGGCCCGGTGCGGCTGGCGGTTCCGACCTCGGCCCAGTACGCCGCCTGCGGGCCGAACACGAATTGGAACACGCCTTCGATGCCGACGGCGCCGGCATTGGCGAACAGTTTGCCCAGAATGCTGTGCAGATCCACGGTGATTCCCCGCTGTGACGTTGTTGTTTTGGTCTGAACGGTTAACGAGCGCCCCATGGCGGAATTTACCGGGCGCCGACTAATTTGCCGGGCGGGTCATCCGTACCCCCTCTATAGAGACGTTCATGAGAGGGATGCGTGGTGACCAAGTTGACCCTGCTGTGCCTGCCGTATTCCGGCGCCAGTGCCATGGTCTACAGCCGCTGGCGGCCCAAGCTGCCGCAATGGCTGCAATTGCAGCCGGTGGAACTGCCGGGGCGCGGCGCCCGGTTCGACGAGCCGCTGCACACCGACATGCGGGTGCTGGCGATGCAGCTGGCCAAAGAACTGCGCCCGGCGCTGAAGACCCCTTACGCACTGTTCGGCCACAGCCTCGGTGCGCTGCTGGCCTGCGAGCTGGCCCATGCCCTGCGCGCGCTGGGCTGCCCGGAGCCGGTAGCGCTGTTCGCCTCGGGCACGGCGGCGCCGACCCTGCGGGCCGACTACGACCGCGGCTTCGCCGACCCCAAGACCGATGCCGAACTGATCGAGCAGTTGCGCACGCTCAACGGCACCAGCGAAGAGGTGCTGGCCAATAAAGAGTTGATGGGGCTGACCCTGCCGATCCTGCGCGCCGACTTCCTGCTCTGCGGCACGTTCGAGCCGTTGCAGCGGCCCTTGCTCAACTGCCCGGTGCACGTGCTCGGCGGCAAGGCCGACCGCGCCACCACCGAACAGCTGATCGGCTGGAGCAAGGAAACCCGCGGCAGCTTCTCGGTGGACATGCTGGCCGGCGGGCATTTCTTCATCCATGAGCACGAGGCCAAGGTGCTGAAGGTGATCAAGGACCAACTGGAGATCCATCACCGGCGGCATGCGCTGGCCGTGAGCGCCTGACTTCCCCCTCCAGTCCTGCAGGCGGTGCCCTCACTGACGCCATCGCCAGCAGGCTGGCTCCCACAGAGTGCCGGGTGAATGCAAAATCTGCGGCCACCGCAAACCCGGTGGGCGCCAGCCCAGGCAGCGCAGGGCAAGGGCAAGACAGCCGCTCCCACCTCGAAGAATTCACTCCTGCGCCCCCGCTTTGCCTCCCCTCTGATAGTTGTTCTCAATCGCTAATTTTTCAGGTCTGGATTCGTTTTATAGGGACGACGTGCCTTTGTGCTTCTTGCCTACTGAATCCGGATGCTAAGAAATGAATGCTGATGACTCCTTGAAACTCGCTCGCCGGTTTATCGGGTTGCCCCTGGAAAAGCGCCAGATGTTCCTCGCCGCCCTGCAACGCGAAGGCGTGGACTTTTCCAGGTTCCCGATTCCGGCCGGGGTCGAGGCCGAGGATCGCCAGGCGCTGTCCTACGCCCAGCAGCGCATGTGGTTTCTCTGGCATCTGGATCCGCAGAGCGGCGCCTACAACCTGCCGGCGGCGGTGCGCCTGAGCGGCCGCTTGAACCGGCAGGCGCTGGAGCAGGCCTTCGCCAGCCTCATCGAACGTCACGAGACCCTGCGCACGGTGTTCCGCCAGCAGGCCGACGACAGCCTGCTGCAAGTGCCTTTGCAGCAGCCCCTGGACATCCGGCGCATCGACCTGTCGGCCTTGCCGGCCGACGAGCGCGAGGCGCGGGTTGCCGCTGCCGCCCAGGCGCAATCGCTGGAGCCGTTCGACCTGGCCAATGGCCCGCTGCTGCGGGTGGTGCTGCTGCAACTGGGCGAGCAGGAACACGTGCTGCTGCTGACCCTGCACCACATCGTGTCCGACGGTTGGTCGATGAACGTGCTGATCGACGAGTTCTGCCGCTTCTACGACGCCCACGACCAGGGCATCGCCGCCGAACTGCCGCCGTTGCCGGTGCAGTACAGCGACTACGCGCTGTGGCAGCGACGCTGGCTGGAGGCCGGCGAACAGCAGCGCCAGCTCGACTACTGGCTGGCGCAGATGGGCGACGAGCACCCGGTGCTGGAGCTGCCGCTGGACCGTCCGCGCCCGGTGCTGCCGAGCAACCTGGGCCGGCGCCTGGAGCACGTCGTCGAGGCCGGGCTGGTCGAGCGGTTGCGCGGCGTGGCCCGCCAGCACGGCGTCACCCTGTTCATGCTGTTGCTGGGCACCTTCAATGTGCTGCTGCACCGCTACACCGGCCAGACCGACCTGCGCGTCGGCGTGCCCATCGCCAACCGCAACCGCCGCGAGATCGAGGGGCTGATCGGCTTCTTCGTCAACACCCAGGTGCTGCGTGCGCAACTGGACGGCCAGACCCGTTTCGCCGACCTGCTGCGCGACCTCAAGGAAACCGCCCTCGGCGCCCAGGCCCATCAGGACCTGCCGTTCGAGCGCCTGGTCGAGGCGCTGAAGCTGGAGCGCAGCCTGAGCTACAACCCGCTGTTCCAGGTGATGTACAACCACCAGCCGGAAGTCGCCGACGTCACCGCGCTCAAGGTCGGCAGCGGCCTGGAGCTGGGCGTCATCGAGTGGGAAAGCCGCAGCACCCAATTCGACCTGAGCCTGGACACCTACGAAAAGGGCGGCCAGCTGCACGCGGCGTTCACCTACGCCAGCGACCTGTTCGATGCGCAAACCATCGAGCGCATGGCGCGGCACTGGAACGAGCTGCTGCACAGCGTGGCCGCCGATCCGCAGCAGCGGGTCGGCGACATCGGCCTGATGCAGGCGCAGGAACACGAGCAGTTGATCCGCCAGTGGGGCCGCCATGACGCCGCATGGCCGAGCGAGCGCCCGGTGCATGAGCTGTTCGAGGCCGAAGCGGCGAAGACGCCGGACGCGGTTGCCTTGATCTTCGACGGCGAGCAACTGACCTATGCCCAGCTCAACGCCCGGGCCAACCGCCTGGCCCGCACGCTGCTGGCCCAAGGCGTCGGCCCGGAGGTGCTGGTGGGCATCGCGGTCGACCGGGGGCTGGAGCTGATCGTCGCCATCCTCGCCGTGCTCAAGGCCGGCGGCGCCTATGTGCCGCTGGACCCGCAATACCCGCGCGACCGCCTGCTGTGCATGATCGAAGACAGCGGCAGCCGCCTGCTGCTGACCCAAAGCCATCTGCTCGACCGTCTGCCGGTGCCCGAGAACGTCCAGAGCCTGTGCCTGGACCGGGCCGACGCTTGGGCGCACGACGATGACAGCAACCCGCAACGCGCCGTGTGGGCCGACAACCTGGCCTACGTGATGTTCACCTCCGGCTCCACCGGTCGCCCGAAAGGCGTCGGCATCAGCCATGGCGCCCTGAGCAAGCACGCCTTCGCTTCGCAGCACTACTACGGCTTGAGCGCCGCCGATTGCGCGCTGCAATTCGCCACGTTCAACTTCGATGCGTTCGGCGAGCAACTGTTCGGCCCGCTGACCTGCGGCGCCCGCGTGGTGCTGCGCGGCAACGAGGTGTGGGACAGCGAAACCCTGTACCGCCAGATCGTCGGGCAGGGCATCACGGTGATGGACCTGACCACCGCCTACTGGAACATGATCGCCAAGGAGTTCGCCGCTGCCGGTCCGCGCGACTACGCCGCGCTGCGCCAGGTGCACAGCGGCGGCGAGGCGATGCCGCCGGAAGGCGTGCAGGCCTGGCGCGAGGCGGGCCTGGGGCACGTGAGGCTGCTCAACACCTACGGCCCGACCGAGGCCACCGTCACCGCGACCACCCTCGATTGCAGCGACTACGTCAGCGGGCAGCGGGCGCTGCCGCTGACGATGCCCATCGGCCAACCGCTGCCGGGCCGCCATGCCTACCTGCTGGACGCCGAGGGCCAGCCGACCCCGGTCGGCGTGGTCGGCGAACTGATGCTCGGCGGCGAGCTGCTGGCGCGGGGTTACTTCCGGCGCGCCGACCTGACCGCCGAACGCTTCATCCCCGATCCGTTCTCCGCCGACGGCGCGCGCCTGTACCGCACCGGCGACCTGGCGCGCTACAACGCCCTCGGCCAGATCGAATACGTTGGCCGGGTCGACCATCAAGTGAAGATCCGCGGCTTCCGGATCGAGCTGGGCGAGGTGGAAGCGCGCCTGCTGGCGCTGGACGCGGTCAGCGAGACCGTGGTGCTGGCGGTGCAGGGCGGCAGCAGCCTGCAGCTGGTCGCCTATGTGGTGCCGGCGGACGCCGCCGTGGTCGATGCTTCGGCGGACGACCAGGGCGCAGCCCGCGAAGCGATCAAGGCGCAGCTCAAGGACAGCCTGCCGGACTACATGGTGCCGACCCAGATGGTGTTCCTGGCGGCGCTGCCCCTGAGCCCCAACGGCAAGCTCGACCGCAAGGCGCTGCCGGCGCCGGACGCCAGCCAGATGCAGCAGGCGTTCGTCGCGCCGCGCAGCGAGCTGGAACAGAAGATCGCGGCGATCTGGCAGGACGTGCTCAAGCTCGACCAGGTCGGCCTGACCGACAACTTCTTCGAACTGGGCGGCGACTCGATCATTTCCATTCAGGTGGTCAGCCGTTCGCGTCAGGCCGGCATCCACTTCAGCCCGCGCGACCTGTTCCAGCACCAGACCGTGCAGGCGCTGGCGAGCGTGGCGCAGCAGGGCAGCGGCGGGGTGAGCATCGATCAGGGACCGGTGACCGGCGAACTGCCGTTGCTGCCGATCCAGCAGACCTTCTTCGAAGACGCCATTCCCCAGCGTCACCACTGGAACCAGGCGGTGCTGCTGCGCAGCCATCAGGCCCTGGATGCCGACGCACTGCTGCAAGCGCTCAACGGGCTGGCGGCGCACCACGACGGCCTGCGCTCGCGTTTCGTCGAGGGCGCCGACGGCTGGCGCGCCGACGTGGCGCCGGTGGCGGCCGACCCTGAACTGCTGTGGACGGCGGCCGGCCTGGCCGATGCCGACCTGCAAGCGCTGTACGGCAAGGCCCAGCAGAGCCTGAGCCTGCAAGGGGGGCCGTTGCTGCGCGCCGTGCTGGCCACCGTCGCCGACGGCAGCCAGCGCCTGTTGCTGGCGGTGCATCACCTGGCGGTGGACGGCGTGTCGTGGCGGATCCTGCTGGAAGACCTGCAACAGGCCTATCAGCAAGCATCGCAAGGCACGGGCATCCAGCTGCCGGCCAAGACCAGCCCGTACAAGGCCTGGGGCGAACGCCTGCAAGCCTACGCCGCGACCGAAGCGGTGCAGGCCGAACTGGGCTTCTGGCAACGTCAGCTCGACGGCGCCGAGCTGGCGCTGCCGTGCGACAACCCGCAGGGCAGCCGCCAGAGCCGCCACGCCGAGGTCGTGCACAGCCGTCTCGACAAGAGCCTCACCCAACAGCTGCTGCAACAGGCCCCGGCGGCCTACCGCACCCAGGTCAACGACCTGCTGCTGACCGCCCTGGCGCGGGTGATCTGCCGCTGGACCGGCCACGCCGACACCCTGATCCAACTGGAAGGCCACGGCCGCGAAGACCTGTTCGACGACATCGACCTGACCCGCACCGTGGGCTGGTTCACCAGCCTGTTCCCGGTGCGCCTGACCCCGGCGGAGTCCGTCGCGGCGGCGATCAAGCAGGTCAAGGAACAGCTGCGCGCGATCCCCAACAAAGGCATCGGCTTCGGCGTGCTGCGCCACCTGGGCGAAGCTTCTGTGCAGGCCAGCCTGAAAGCGCTGCCGACGCCGCGCATCACCTTCAACTACCTCGGCCAGTTCGACGGCAGTTTCGATGCCGAGGAGGGCGCGCTGTTCAGCCCGGCCGGCGAGGGCGCCGGCGGCGAGCAGAGCCTGGATGCGCCGCTGGACAACTGGCTGGGCGTCGAGGGCCAGGTCTATGACGGCGAGCTCGACCTGCGCTGGACCTTCAGCCGCGAGCAGTTCAACGAGGCGACCATCGCCCGTCTGGCCGCCGAATACGAAACCGAACTCCAGGCGCTGATCCGCCACTGCTGCCTGCCGGAATCGATGGGCGTGACGCCGTCGGACTTCCCGCTGGCGCACATCGCCCAGGCGCAACTGGATGCGATCCCGGTGCCGGCCGCCGCCATCGAAGACCTCTATCCGCTGTCGCCGATGCAGCAGGGCATGCTGTTCCACACCCTGTACGAGCAAGGCACCGGCACCTATATCAACCAGCTGTGCGTCGACGTCGACGGCCTCGACCCCGAGCGCTTCCGCGCCGCGTGGCAGGCGACCATGGACGCCCATGACATCCTGCGCAGCGGCTTCATCTGGCAGGGCGAACTGCAGGAGCAACTGCAGATCATTCATCGCCGCCTCGAATTGCCGTACACGTTGCTCGACTGGCGCGACCGCGACGACATCGCCCAGGCGCTCAAGGACTTCACCGCCGCCGACCTGACCCAGGGCTTCGACCTGACCCGGGCCGGACTGCTGCGCGTGACCCTGATCCGCGTCGCCGAGCACCGCCATCACCTGATCTTCACCAACCACCACATCCTGATGGACGGCTGGAGCAGCGCGCAGATGCTCGGCGAGGTGCTGCAGCGTTACGCGGGGCTTGAGCCGCCGCGTCCGGTGAGCCGCTACGCCGATTACATCCAGTGGCTGCAACGTCAGGACGCCGCCGTCAGCGAAGCGTTCTGGCTGACGCAACTGGCGGACTTCCAGGAGCCGACCGTGCTGGCGCAGGCCGCAGCGGCCGGCGGCGAGGTGCGCACCGAAAGCGGTCATGCCCTCACGCATTACGCTCTCGACGCGGCGGGCACCCGGCGCCTGAATGCGTTCGCCCGCGAACAGAAGGTCACCGTCAACACGCTGGTGCAGGCCGCCTGGCTGCTGCTGTTGCAGCGCTACACCGGCAGCGCCTGCGTGGCGTTCGGCACCACTGTGGCCGGGCGCCCGGCGGAGATCGCCGGCATCGAGCAACAGGTGGGCCTGTTCATCAACACCTTGCCGGTGATCGCCGCCAGCCGTCCGGACCAGACCGTGGCCGCGTGGCTGGCCGCCGTGCAGGCGCAGAACCTGGCGCTGCGCGAGTTCGAGCACACGCCGCTGGCGAACATCCAGCGCTGGGCCGGGCAGGGCGGCGAGTCGCTGTTCGACTCCTTGCTGGTGTTCGAGAACTTCCCGATCTCCGAAGCGCTGCAGCACGGCACCGCCGAAGGCGTGGTGTTCGGTGCTGTGGCCAACCAGGATCAGACCCACTATCCGCTGACTCTCGGCGTGACGCTGGGCGATACCCTGGCGCTGCACATGAGTGTCGACCGGGCGCATTTCAGCGCCGCCACCGTCGAGCGCCTCAGCGCGCAACTGCTGCACCTGCTGGAGCGGTTCGCCGAATCCGGCGAGCGCCGCCTCGGCGAGATCGCCCTGGCCACCGTCGAGGAACACGCCCGGCAACAGGCCGAGAACCGGCCGCAGGCCTACCCGACGGACATCGCCGTGCATCAGCGCTACGCCCGGCTGGCGGCGCAGCAGCCTGAACGCACCGCCGTGATCTTCGACGGCCAGCACTACAGCTACGGCGAGCTCGATGCCCGGGCCAACCGCCTGGCCCATGAGCTGGTGGCCCGTGGCGTGGGCGCCGAAGTGCGGGTCGGCGTGGCCATGCCGCGCAGCGAAGGCCTGATCGTCGCGCTGCTGGCGGTGCTCAAGGCCGGCGGCGCCTATGTGCCGCTGGACACCAGCTACCCGCGCGAGCGCCTGGCGTACCTGATGCAGGACGCCGGGCTGGCGCTGCTGCTGACCGATTCGCGGGTGTCGGCGCAGTTGCCGGTCGGCGAATCGTTGAGCGTGCTGGAACTGGACCGTCTCGACCTCAGCGACCGTCCGGCCCAGGCGCCGGACGTGGCGCTGGATCCGGACAACCTGGCCTACGTGATCTACACCTCCGGCTCCACCGGCAACCCCAAAGGCGTGAGCGTCACCCACGGCCCGCTGGCGATGCATTGCCTGGCCATCGGCGAGCGCTACGAGATGCGCGACACCGACTGCGAATTCCACTTCATGTCGTTCGCCTTCGACGGCGCCCACGAACGCTGGCTGACCAGCCTGACCCACGGCGGCTCGCTGCTGATCCGCGACGACAGCCTGTGGACGCCGGAGCAGACCTACAACGCCATGCTCGAACACGGCGTGACCGTGGTCGCGTTCCCGCCGGTGTACCTGCAACAGCTAGCCGAACACGCCGAGCGCGTGGGCAACCCGCCGAAGGTGCGCATCTACTGCTTCGGCGGCGACGCGGTGCCGAACGCCAGTTTCGAACGGGTCAAGCGAGCGCTGAACCCGGAGTACATCATCAACGGCTACGGCCCGACCGAGACCGTGGTCACCCCGCTGATCTGGAAGGCCGGCCGCGATGAGCCGTGCGGTGCCGCCTATGCGCCGATCGGCAGCCGCATCGGCGACCGCAGCGCCTACGTGCTCGACGCCGACCTGAACCTGTTGCCCCAAGGCATGGCCGGCGAGCTGTACCTGGGCGGCAGCGGCGTGGCCCGCGGCTACCTGAACCGGGCGGCGATGACCGCCGAGCGTTTCGTCGCCGACCCGTTCGGCCAGGCCGGCGGCGTGCTGTACCGCACCGGCGACCTGGTGCGCCAGCGCGCCGACGGCACCTTCGACTACCTGCAACGCATCGACAACCAGGTGAAGATCCGCGGCTTCCGCATCGAGCTGGGGGAAATCGAGGCGCGCCTGCAAGCCCTGGAGGGCGTGCGCGAAGCGGTGGTGGTGGCCCAGGAAAGCGGCGGCAGCAAGCGCCTGGTGGCCTACGTGGTCGGCGACGCGCAGCGGGCGGATTTCGCCGAGGGCCTGCGCGAGCAGCTCAAGGCCACGATGCCGGCGCACATGGTGCCGGCCTACGTGCTGACGCTCGAACGCATGCCGCTGACGCCCAACGGCAAGCTCGACCGCAAGAACCTGCCCAAGCCCGACGTCAGCCAATTGCAGCAGGCCTACGTGGCCCCGCAGACCGCGCTGGAGCAGCAACTGGCGACGATCTGGCAGGACGTGCTCAAGCTTGAGCGGGTCGGCCTCGGCGACAACTTCTTCGAACTGGGCGGCGACTCGATCATCTCGATCCAGGTGGTCAGCCGCGCCCGCCAGGCCGGGCTGCGCTTCACGCCCAAAGACCTGTTCCAGCACCAGACCGTCCAGGCACTGGCGACCGTGGTGCAGACCGGCGAGCCGTTGCAGGCGATCGACCAGCGGCCGGCCAGCGGTGAGACCGCGCTGCTGCCGATCCATCAGTGGTTCTTCGCCCAGCCGATCCCGGACCGTCACCACTGGAACCAGTCGGTGATGCTCAAGGCCCGCCAACCGTTGGACGGGCAGGTGCTGGAGCAAGCGTTGCAGGCCTTGGTGGCGCACCACGACAGCCTGCGCCTGGCATTCGCCGAGCAGGCCGACGCCTGGTCGGCGCAGTACCGCAGCGCGGAGGCGCTGGCGGGCGAAACTGTCCTCATCCAGGCCGAGGTCGCCGACCTGGCGGCGCTGGAGGCCTTGGGCAACCAGGCCCAACGCAGCCTGAAACTGAACGGCGGTTCGCTGATCCGCGCCGTGCTGGCGGACCTGGCCGACGGCAGCCAGCGCCTGTTGCTGATCGTCCATCACTTGGTGGTCGACGGTGTGTCGTGGCGGATCCTGTTCGAAGACCTGCAAAGCGCTTACCGGCAGATTCTGGCCGGCGCCGCCGTGCAGTTGCCGGCCAGGACCAGTTCGGTCAAGGCCTGGGCCGAAGCCTTGCAGGGCTATGCCGCCAGCCAGCCGTTGCAGGCTGAGCTGGGCTTCTGGCAGCAGCAACTGCAAGGCGCCTCGGTGGCGCTGCCGTGCGACAACCCCGAGGGCGGCCAGCAGCACTGCCAGGCGCAGGCGATCCGCACGCCGCTGAACAAGGAGCTGACTCGCCAACTGCTGCAGGAGGCCCCGGCGGCCTACCGCACCCAGGTCAACGACCTGCTGCTGACCGCGCTGGCGCGGGTGATGGTGCGCTGGACCGGCGACGACAGCGTGCTGGTGCAACTGGAAGGGCATGGCCGCGAAGACCTGTTCGACACGGTCGATCTGACCCGCACCGTCGGCTGGTTCACCAGCCTGTTCCCGGCGCGCCTGACGCCGGCCGCGGACCTGGGGGCCTCGCTCAAGCAGATCAAGGAACAGCTGCGGGCGATCCCGAACAAGGGCATCGGCTTCGGCGCCCTCGCGCACCTGGGCGACGACCACGCGCGCCAGACCCTGCAAGCTTTGCCGACGCCGCGCCTGACCTTCAACTACCTGGGCCAGTTCGACGGCGGCTTCGAGGCCGAAGGCGATGCGCTGTTCGCGCCGACCGCCGAATCCGGCGGCGAAGAGGTGAACATGCAGGGCCCGCTGGGCAGCCCGTTGGCCCTGGACGGCAAAGTGTTCGGCGGCGAGCTGGATCTGAGCTGGACGTTCAGCCGCGAGATGTTCGACCCGGCGACCATCCAGCGCCTGGCCGACGACTACCTGCAAGAACTGACCGCGCTCATCGTCCATTGCTGCGACAGCGCCAACCGCGGCGTGACGCCGTCGGACTTCCCGCTGGCCACGCTGACCCAGGCCCAGCTCGACGTGCTGGCGCCGCAGCCGCAGGCCATCGACGACATCTACCCGCTGTCGCCGATGCAGCAGGGCATGCTGTTCCACACCCTGCTCGAACACGGCAACGGCGACTACATCAACCAGATGCGCCTGGACGTCGACGGCGTCGATCCCGAGCGTTTCCGCAGCGCGTGGCAGGCGGCGATGGACGCCCACGACATCCTGCGCACCGGTTTCATCTGGCAGGGCGACCTGGAGCAGCCGGTGCAGGTGGTGCAGCGCCAGGTCGCGGTGCCGTTCCGCGTGCTCGACTGGAGCGGCCGGGACGATCTGGAGACGGCCCTGCAATTCCTCGCCGATGAGGAACGGGCGCAAGGCCTGGACCTGACGTGCGCGCCGCTGCTGCGTCTGGTGCTGGTGCGCACCGGGGCCGGGCGCCATCACCTGATCTACACCAACCATCACATCCTGATGGACGGCTGGAGCAGTGCGCAGTTGCTCGGCGAAGTGCTGCAGCACTACAGCGGCGAAGCGGTGCCGCGTCCGGTGGGCCGCTACCGCGACTACATCGGCTGGCTGCAGCGCCAGGACGCGGCGGCCGCCGAGGCCTGGTGGCGGGCGGCGCTGGGCGACCTGCAAGAGCCGACCCGCCTGGCCGATGCCATGGCGCGTCCGGCGTCGGGCGTGCCGGCCACCGGTTACGGCGATCACTACCAAGTGCTGGACGCCGGGCTCACCCAGCGTCTGGGCGAGTTCGCCCGTGCCTCGAAAGTCACCGTCAACACCGTGGTGCAGGCGGCGTGGCTGCTGCTGTTGCAGCGCTACACCGGCAAGGACTGCGTGGCGTTCGGCGCCACGGTCGCCGGGCGTCCGGCGGATCTGCCGGGGGCTGAGCAGCAGATCGGCCTGTTCATCAACAGCCTGCCGGTGATCGCCGCGCCGCGTGCGCAGCAGAGCCTGGCCGATTGGCTGGCCGCCGTGCAGGCGCAGAACCTGGCGCTGCGCGAGTTCGAGCACACGCCGCTGGCCCAGGTCCAGCGCTGGGCCGGGCAGGGCGGCGAGGCCCTGTTCGACAGCCTGATGGTGTTCGAGAACTACCCGATCGCCGAGGCGCTGGAGCAGGGCGCGCCGCAGGGGTTGCGGTTCGGCCCGGTGGTCAACCATGAGCAGACCAACTACCCGTTGACCTTGCTGGTGCACCTGGGCAGCGAACTGTCGGTGCATTTCAGCTACCAGAATGACCGCTTCGCCAGCGCCGGTGTGGCGCAGCTGGGCGCGCACCTGCAGCGCCTGCTCAGCCAGATGACCGAAGCCGGCGAGCGTTCGCTGAGCGAGCTGACGCTGTGCGATGCCGAGCCTGCGGACAACCGCTTCGTCACCGACCGGTGCATTCATCAGGCCATTGCCCGTCAGGTGGCCGCCACACCGGATGCGCTGGCCGTGACCTTCGCCGAACAGCAGCTGAGCTACGGCGAGCTGGATGCCCAAGCCAACCGCCTGGCGCACAAGCTGATCGAACTGGGCGTCGGCCCGGAAGTGCGGGTGGGCGTGGCGATGCCGCGTTCCGAACAGCTGCTGGTCGCATTGCTGGCGGTGTTCAAGGCCGGCGGCGCCTACGTGCCGCTGGATCCGGACTACCCGGCCGACCGCGTGGCCTACATGCTCGAAGACAGCCGCGCGCGGGTGCTGCTGACCGAGCGGGACATCGCCGCCACCCTGACCCTGGCCGCCGGCACCGACGTGGTGCTGATGGACGAGGTTTCGCTGGACGGTTATCCGCACGGGGCGCCGTACACACACGTGACGCCGGACAACCTGGCCTACGTGATCTACACCTCCGGCTCCACCGGCAAACCGAAAGGCGTGGCGATCGCTCACCGCAACGTCATGGCGCTGATCGACTGGTCGGCGAAGGTGTACCGCCGCGAGGACATCCAGGGCGTGCTGGCGTCGACGTCGGTGTGCTTCGACCTGTCGGTGTGGGAGCTGTTCGTGACCCTGGCCAACGGTGGCTCGCTGATCATCGCCCGCAATGCCCTGGAGCTGCCGCACCTGCCGGCGCGGGACAGCGTGCGCCTGATCAACACCGTGCCGTCGGCCATCGCCGCGCTGCAGCGGGCCGGGCAGATCCCGCCGGGCGTGCGGATCATCAACCTGGCCGGCGAGCCGCTGAAGCAGGTGCTGGTGGAGGCGCTGTACCAAACGCCGGGCATCGAGCACGTCTACGACCTCTACGGGCCGTCGGAAGACACCACCTATTCGACCTGGACCCGCCGCAGCGCCGGCGGCCAGGCGCGCATCGGCCGGGCGCTCGACCATTCCGCCAGCCTCTTGCTGGACGCCGATCTGCAAGCGGTGCCGCAGGGCGTGTCGGCGGAGCTGTACCTGTCCGGCGCCGGCGTCACCCGGGGTTACCTGGGCCGGGCGGCGATGACCGCCGAGAAGTTCGTGCCCAACCCGTTCGGCGGCGACGGCGAGCGCCTGTACCGCACCGGCGACCTGATCCGCCTGCGCGAAGACGGCGAACTGGAGTACATGGGCCGGATCGACCATCAGGTGAAGATCCGCGGCTACCGCATCGAGCTGGGCGAAATCGAGGCGCGCCTGTTGGCCCAGCCGGGCGTGCGCGAAGCGGCGGTGCTGGCGGTGGACGGCGAGGGCGGCGCGCAACTGGCGGCGTATGTGGCCGCCGCGCAACTGGACCTGGCCGACGGCGAGGCGCAACGCCGACTGCGCGAGGGACTAAAGACTGGCCTCAAGTCTTCGTTACCTGACTACATGATTCCCGCGCACCTGTTGTTCCTCGAGCAGTTGCCCCTGACCCCCAACGGCAAGCTCGACCGCAAGGCGCTGCCGGCGGTGGACGCCAGCCAGATGCAGGCCGCGTATGTCGCGCCGCAGTCGGAGCTTGAGCAGCAGGTCGCGGCGATCTGGCAGCAGGTGCTGTCCGTCGGACGGATCGGTCTGAACGATCACTTCTTCGAACTGGGCGGGCACTCGCTGCTGGCGGTGAATGTCGTGTCGCGAATGGCCCTTGAACTGGGGCTGAGCCTGACTCCGCAACTGCTATTCCAGCACCCCGTCCTGGGCGACTTCGTCGCTCACCTCAATACAGGAGGCGGGGCTATCAATGAACAGAAACTGAGCAAGCTGGAAGCCCTGCTTGACGATATGGAGGAGGTCTGATGGACACGAGTGTTGCTTTGAGGATTGCCAAGCGCTTTATCACTCTGCCGCTGGACAAACGTAAGCTGTACCTGGAAAAGATGCTCGAAGAGGGCGTCTCGCCGGCCAACCTGCCGATTCCGGAAACCCGTACAGGCTTCGAGGCGATCCCGCTGTCCTACGCCCAGGAACGCCAGTTGTTCCTGTGGCAGATGGATCCGCACAGCACCGCGTACCACATCCCCAGCGCCCTGCGCCTGAAGGGCGCGCTGGACGTCGCGGCGCTGGAGCGCAGCTTCAACGCCCTGGTGGCGCGCCACGAGAGCCTGCGCACCACCTTCGTCGAGCACGATGAAAAGACCTGCCAGGTGATCCACCCGCACATGCCGTTGAGCGTGTCGGTGGAGCCGCTGGCGCCGGGGCTGGACGCGGCGGCGGTGGACGCCGCCGTCAAGGCCTTCGTCGAAGGCGAGACCGCGCGCCCGTTCAACCTGCAGCAGGGCCCGCTGCTGCGGGTCGCGCTGCTCAAGGTGGCGGACGACGATCACGTCATGGCGCTGATCCAGCATCACATCATTTCCGATGGCTGGTCGATGCAGGTGCTGGTCGGCGAGCTGATCAAGCTGTACGCCGCCGACACCGCCGGCCAACCGCTGACCCTGCCGCCGCTGGCGGTGCAGTACGCCGACTACGCGATCTGGCAACGGCACTGGCTGGAGGCCGGCGAGCGCGAACGGCAACTGGCGTACTGGGTCAAGACCCTGGGCGGCGAGCAGCCGGTGCTGGAACTGCCGATCGACCATCCGCGCCCGGCGGTGCAGAGCTTCCGTGGCGCCCGCCTGGACCTGAACCTGCCGGCGGACTTGGCCGACGCGCTCAAGCACCTGGCGCAGCGCGAAGGCGCCAGCCTGTTCATGGTGCTGCTGGCCTCGTTCCAGGCCTTGCTGCACCTCTACAGCGGCCAGCCGCAGATCCGCGTCGGCGTGCCGACCGCCAACCGCAACCGGGTCGAGACCGAAGGCCTGATCGGCTTCTTCGTCAACACCCAGGTGCTCAGCGCCGAAGTGCACGGGCAACTGCCGTTCAACCGTCTGCTGGCCGAGGTCAAGCAAGCGGCGATGGCGGCCCAGGCCCATCAGGACCTGCCGTTCGAGCAACTGATCGAAGCCCTGCAACCGGAGCGCAGCCTCAGCCACAGCCCGGTGTTCCAGGTGATGTACAACCACCAGGCGGTCAACGACCGGGCCCAGCGCCAGAGCCAGGTGCAACTGCCGCACCTGAGCGTCGAGGACATCGTCTGGGAGGGCCGCACCGCGCAGTTCGACCTGACCCTGGGCACCTACGAATCCAGCGAAGGCGTGGCGGCGGAACTGACCTACGCCACCGACCTGTTCAAGCCCGAAACCATCGAGCGCCTGGCCCGTCACTGGCTCAACCTGTTGCGCGGCATCGTCGCCGCGCCGGACCAACGCATCGGCGAACTGCCGCTGCTGGACGACACCGAACACCAGGTGCTGCTGCAGGACTGGAACCGCGTGGTCGACCACGCCGCGCCGGCGCCGTGCGTGCACCAGCGCATCGCCTTGCAGGCCCGGCAGACACCTGACGCCATCGCCCTGATCGTCGGCGACGCGCAACTGACCTATGCCGAACTGGACGCCCGCGCCAACCGCCTCGCGCACAAGCTGATCGAACTGGGCGTCGGCCCGGACCGGCTGGTGGGCATTGCGGTCGAGCGCAGCGTCGAAATGATCGTCGGCCTGCTGGCGATCCTCAAGGCCGGCGGCGCTTACGTGCCGCTGGACCCGGCCTACCCGGAGGATCGCCTGGCCTACATGATCGAGGACAGCGGCCTGCAACTGCTGCTGACCCAATCGCACCTGCAGACGCTGCTGCCGATCCCGGCCGGCCTGGCCACTGTGCTGCTGGACGGGGCGCAGGACTGGCTGGCGGACTACCCGACATCGGCCCCCGGCGTGGCGCCGGACGCCGAACACCTGGCCTACACGATCTACACCTCCGGCTCCACCGGCAAACCGAAGGGCGTCATGGTGCGCCACGGCGCCTTGAGCAATTTCGTCGCCAGCATGGTCGGGCAACCGGGGATCGCCGCCGCTGACCGCATGCTGTCGCTGACCACATTCTCGTTCGACATCTTCGGCCTTGAGATCTATGGCCCGCTGCTGGCCGGCGCCGCCGTGGTGCTGACCGGCAAGGACGTGCACCAGGATCCGCAGGCGGTGCTGGAATTGATCGCCCGCCACGGCGTGAGCATGCTGCAAGCCACGCCGTCCACCTGGCGCATGCTGCTGGACAACGAACACGCCGCCATCCTCGACGGCCGCACCTTCCTCTGCGGCGGCGAGGCGCTGCCTCAGGAGCTGGCGCAGCGCATGCTGGCGCGCTCGCCGAAGGTCTGGAACCTGTACGGCCCGACCGAAACCACCATCTGGTCGGCGCTGCATCCGCTGAACCCGGACAGCAGCCGTCCGTTCCTCGGCAAGCCCATCGACAACACCGCGCTGTACATCCTGGGCAGCGACCTGGAACTGAACCCGCTCGGCGCGCCGGGCGAACTGCTGATCGGCGGCGACGGCCTGGCCCGCGGCTACTTCCAGCGCCCGGCCCTGACCGCCGAACGCTTCGTGCCGGATCCGTTCTCCAGCACCGGCGAGCGGCTGTACCGCACCGGCGACCTGACCCGCTACCGCGCCGAAGGCGTGATCGAGTACATCGGGCGGATCGACCATCAGGTGAAGATCCGCGGCTTCCGCATCGAACTGGGGGAAATCGAAGCGCGCCTGCTGGCCCTGGACAGCGTGCGCGAAACCGTGGTCGTCGCCCAGGACGGCCCGACCGGCCCGCAACTGGTGGGCTACGTGGTGCCGGCCGACGGCGCCAGCCTCGACGCCGACGGCGAGGCGGCGTTGCGCGCCGCGCTCAAGGCCAGCCTCAAGGCCGAACTGCCGGAGTACATGGTGCCGGCGCATCTGCTGTTCCTTGCGCAACTGCCGCTGACGCCCAACGGCAAGGTCGACCGCAAGGCACTGCCGGCGCCGGACGCCAGCCAACTGCAATCGGCCTACATCGCGCCACAGACCGCCACCCAGCACACCGTCGCCGGCATCTGGCAGGCGGTGCTGAAGCTGGAGCAGGTGGGCCTCGGCGACAACTTCTTCGAACTGGGCGGGCACTCGCTGCTGGTGACCCAGGTGGTGTCGCGGGTGCGTCAGGCGCTGAACGTGCAGGTGCCGCTGCGCACCCTGTTCGAACACAGCACCCTGGCGGACTTCGTCGCCGCGCTCGGGGTCGATCAGGCCCATCAGGAGCCGCCGATCGTGGCGTTGCCGCGCCTGCAACCGCTGGCGCTGTCCTACGCCCAGGAACGTCAGTGGTTCCTCTGGCAACTGGAGCCGACCAGCACCGCCTACCACGTGCCGGCGGCGCTGCGCCTGCGCGGCGAGCTGGACCTGGCGGCGTTGCGGCGCAGCTTCGATGCGCTGATCGCCCGCCACGAATCCCTGCGCACCTGCTTTGTGGAGGAGCAGGGCCAGACCCTGCAAGTGATCCAGGCGCAAATGGCGCTGGAGCTGCCGGTCGACGTGATCGAGGGCGGTCTGGACGCCGCCGCGCTGCAAGCGTTGGTCGCCGCCGAGACCCTGCACCTGTTCGACCTGCAGAAGGGCCCGCTGCTGCGGGTCAAACTGCTGCGCCTGGCCGCCGATGACCATGCGCTGATCATCACCTTGCACCACATCGTCTCCGACGGCTGGTCGATGGGCATCATGGTCGATGAGCTGGTGGCGCTGTACGCCGCCTACAGCCAGGGCCAAAGCATCGAGTTGCCGGCGTTGCCGGTGCAGTACGCCGACTACGCCGTTTGGCAGCGCCAGTGGATGGACGCCGGTGAGCGCGAGCGCCAACTGGGTTACTGGACCGCGCAACTGGGCGACGGCGAACAGCCGCTGCTGGAGCTGCCGACCGACCGTCCGCGTCCGCCGGAGCAAAGCCACCGCGGCGCGCGCCAGGACATCCCGCTCAGCGCGGAACTGGCCGCCGGCCTCAAGCAGGTGGCGCAACGGGAGAGCGTCACCCTGTTCGCGCTGCTGCTGGCCTCGTTCCAGACCCTGCTGCACCGCTACAGCGGCCAGGCCGACATCCGCGTCGGCGTGCCGGTGGCCAACCGCAACCGGGTCGAGACCGAAGGCCTGATCGGCTTCTTCGTCAACACCCAGGTGCTCAAGGCCGAGTTCGACAGCCAGCAGACCTTCCGCAGCCTGCTGCAGCAGGTCAAGAACACCGTGCTCGGCGCCCAGGCCCATCAGGACCTGCCGTTCGAGCAACTGGTGGACGCCCTGCAACCGGAGCGCAGCCTCAGCCACAGCCCGCTGTTCCAGGTGCTGCACAACCACCAGAGCCAGGCCCGCCGCGCCTCGGGCGCGACGCGTCTGCCGAAGGTCGAGATCGAAGGCCTGGGCTGGGCGTCGCACACCGCCCAGTTCGACCTGACCCTGGACACCTTCGAGTCGGCCGACAACGTCTGGGCCGAACTGACCTACGCCACCGACCTGTTCGATGCCGAAACCATGGTGCGTTTCGCGCAGCACTGGACGACGCTGCTGCACGGCATCGTCGCCGACTGCGGCCAGCGCATCGCCGACCTGCCTGTGCAGGACGCCGCCGAGCGCCAGGCCACGCTGGCGCAATGGAACCCGGCGCTGACCGCGTTTGCGGGCGAACGTTGCCTGCACCGGCTGATCGAAGAGCAGGCCGAGCGGGCACCGCACGCGGTGGCCGTGACCTGCGCCGGGCAGACCCTGACCTACGGCGAGCTCAATGCCCGCGCCAACCCGCTGGCGCACAAGCTGATCGCCAGCGGCGTCGGGCCTGACGTGCGCGTCGGCCTGGCGGTGGAGCGCAGCCTGGAGATGCTGGTGGGCCTGTTGGCGATCCTCAAGGCCGGCGGCGCCTACGTGCCGCTCGACCCGACGTATCCGCAGGACCGCCTGGCCTACATGATCGGCGACAGCGGCATCGGCCTGCTGCTGACCCAAAGCCACCTGCTCGGCCAGCTGCCGGTGCCGGAATCGGTGCGCAGCCTGATCCTCGACCAGGAGCGCGACGGCCTGGAAGGCTACAGCGACGCCAACCCGAACGTGGACATGAGCCCGGACAACCTGGCCTACGTGATCTACACCTCCGGCTCCACCGGCCAGCCGAAGGGCACCTTGCTCGCGCACCGCAACGTGCTGCGCCTGTTCGAGGCCACCGACGCCTGGTTCGGCTTCGGTGCCCAGGACGCCTGGAGCCTGTTCCATTCCTACGCCTTCGACTTCTCCGTGTGGGAGATCTTCGGCGCGCTGCTGTACGGCGGCAAACTGGTGGTGGTGCCTTACGAGGTCAGCCGTTCGCCGGAAGACTTCTACGCCTTGCTGTGCCGCGAAGGCGTCACCGTGCTCAACCAGACCCCGTCGGCGTTCAAGCAACTGATGCAAGTGGCGTGCGCCCCGGAACACGCGGCGCTGCAACCGTCGCTGCGCTACGTGGTGTTCGGCGGCGAGGCGCTGGAGGTCAAGAGCCTGCGGCCGTGGTTCGACCGTTTCGGCGACCGCGCCCCGCAGCTGATCAACATGTACGGCATCACCGAAACCACGGTGCACGTGACCTACCGGCCGATCTCGCTGGCGGACCTTTCGCGTGACGCCAGCAGTCCGATCGGCGAGCCGATCCCGGACCTGTCGTGGTACTTGCTCGACGGCGACCTCAACCCGGTCGCCAAGGGCTGCATCGGCGAACTCTACGTGGGCCGTGCGGGCCTGGCCCGGGGCTACCTGAACCGGCCGGACCTGACCACGCTGCGCTTCATTCCCGACCCGTTCGCCACCGACGGCGGTCGCCTGTACCGCACCGGCGACCTGGCGCGCTACCGCGCCGACGGCGTGATCGAATACATCGGGCGGATCGACCATCAGGTGAAGATCCGCGGCTTCCGCATCGAGCTGGGCGAAATCGAAGCGCAACTGCTGGAGCAGGCGGCCATCGCCCAGGCCGTGGTGCTGGCGCAGCCGGGCCCGAGCGGCCAGCAACTGGTGGCGTACCTGGTGCCGGCCGACGCTGCGCTGCTCGACGCCGACGCGGCGGAGCAAGCCCACTGGCGCGACGAGGTGCGCGCCGCGCTCAAGGAAAACCTGCCGGACCACATGATCCCGGCGCACCTGTTGCTGCTGGCGCAACTACCGCTGACCGCCAACGGCAAGCTCAACCGCAGCGGCCTGCCGTCGCCGGACGCGAGCCAGGCGCAGCAGGCCTACCAGGCCCCGCAAAGCGAGCTGGAGCGGCGTCTGGCCGACATCTGGCAGGACGTGCTCAAGCTTGAGCAAGTGGGCCTGAACGACAACTTCTTCGAACTGGGCGGCGATTCGATCATCTCGATCCAGGTGGTCAGCCGCGCCCGTCAGGCCGGCATCCGCCTCAACCCCAAAGACCTGTTCCAGCACCAGACCGTGCAGCGTCTGGCCCTGGTGGCGCAGATCGGCGAGGACGCCTCCGGCATCGACCAGCAAGCGGTCACCGGTGCTGCGTCGCTGCTGCCGATCCAGCAGCAGTTCTTCGAGGATGACATCCCCGAGCGTCACCACTGGAACCAGTCGGTGCTGCTCAAGCCGCGTCAGCCGCTTGAGGCCGACAAGGTCGAGCAGGCGCTGCGGGCCCTGGCGGTGCACCACGACGCCCTGCGCCTGAGCTTCCGCCGGGAGGGCGAAGCCTGGCAGGCCGAGCACCTGGCGGTGGAGGACCTGCCGCAGGCCTTGCTCTGGCAGGAAGACATCGCCGACATCGCGGCGCTCGAAGCCCTGGGCAACCGTGCCCAGCGCAGCCTCGACCTGCAGGACGGCCCGTTGCTGCGTGCGGTGCTGGCCACGCTGGCCGACGGCAGCCAGCGTCTGTTGCTGGTGATCCATCACCTGGCGGTGGACGGCGTGTCGTGGCGGATTCTGCTGGAAGACCTGCAGAACGCCTATCAGCACGCCGTCAGCGGCCAGGCTCCGAACCTGCCGGCCAAGACCACCGCGTTCAAGGACTGGAGCGCGCACTTGCAGGGCTATGCCAACAGCCCGGCATTGCAGCAGGAGCTGGCGTACTGGCAGGCCTGCCTGGACGGCGCCGCCACCGACCTGCCGTGCAAGCGTCTCGACGCCGGCCAGCAGAACCGTCTGGCGCAGACCGTGCAGACCCGCCTCAGCGCCGAGCTGACCCGGCAATTGCTGCAAGAAGCCCCGGCGGCCTACCGCACCCAAGTCAACGACCTGCTGCTGACGGCGCTGGCGCGGGTGATCGGACGCTGGAGCGGCCAGCCGTCGACGTTGATCCAGCTGGAAGGCCACGGCCGTGAAGAGCTGTTCGACGGCGTCGACCTGACCCGCACTGTGGGCTGGTTCACCAGCCTGTTCCCGGTGCGCCTGACCCCGGCCGAAGGGGCGGGCGAGTCGATCAAGCGGATCAAGGAGCAACTGCGCGCGATCCCGAACAAGGGCATCGGCTTCGGCGCCCTGCGTCACCTGGGCGATGCCCGGGCGCGGGCCAGCCTGGGGGCGTTGCCGAGCCCGCGCATCACCTTCAACTACCTGGGCCAGTTCGACGGCAGCTTCGAGGCCGACGACGGCGCGCTGTTCGCGCCGGCCCCGGACAACGCCGGCCTGGAGCAGAGCCCCGAGGCGCCGATGGGCAACTGGCTGACCCTCAACGGTCAGGTGTACGGCGGCGAACTGAGCGTCGGCTGGACCTTCAGCGGCGAGCGCTTCGACAGCGCCACGATCGAGCAACTGGCCCAGGAGTACGCCGACGAACTCGCCGCACTGATCGCCCACTGCGTGACGCCGGGCGCCGAAGGCCTGACGCCGTCGGACTTCCCGCTGGCCGGGCTGACCCAGGCGCAGCTCGACAGCCTGCCGTGGCCGGCCCAGCAGATCGCCGACATCTACCCGCTGTCGGCGATGCAGCAAGGCATGCTGTTCCACAGCCTCTACGAGCAAGCGTCCGGCGACTACATCAACCAGGTGCGCCTGGACGTCGAAGGCCTCGACCCGCAACGCTTCCGCCAGGCCTGGCAGGCGGCGGTGGACAGCCACGACATCCTGCGCACCGGGTTTGTCTGGCAGGGCGACCTGGCGCGGCCGGTGCAGGTGGTGCACAAGCAGCTGCCGATGCCGTTCCGCGTGCTCGACTGGCGCGGTCGCGACGACGCCCAAGCCGCGCTCGACGCGCTGGCGGCCGACGAGCAGGCCGAGGGCTTCGACCTCGGCCAAGGGCCGCTGCTGCGCATGGCGGTGGTGCGTCTGGATGACCGGCGCTGCCACCTGATCTACACCAACCACCACATCCTGATGGACGGCTGGAGCAACTCGCAGCTGCTGGGCGAAGTGCTTCAGCGCTACGCCGGCGAAACGCTGCCGGCACCGGCCGGACGCTACCGCGATTACATCGAATGGCTGCAGCGTCAGGACGCCACGGTCAGCGAACGGTTCTGGACGGCGCAACTGGCCCACCTGCAAGAGCCGACGCGCCTGGCCCAGGCGATCACCGCTGCGCATGGCGACGAGCCGCGCGACGGTCACGGCGAACGCTACGTGTTCATCGACGCCGCGCAGACCCGCCGTCTGGGCGAGTTCGCCCGGCAGCAGAAGGTCACCCTCAACACCCTGATCCAGGCGGCGTGGCTGTTGCTGCTGCAACGCCTGACCGGGCAGGAGAGCGTGGCGTTCGGCGCCACCGTGGCCGGCCGTCCGACCGAGCTCAAGGGCGTCGAGCAGCAGATCGGCCTGTTCATCAACACCTTGCCGGTGATCGCCAGCCCGCGTTCCGAGCACAGCGTCGGCCAGTGGCTGCAGAGCGTGCAGGCGCAGAACATCGCCCTGCGCGAGCACGAGCACACGCCGCTGTTCGACATCCAGCGTTGGGCCGGACAGAGCGGCGAGGCGCTGTTCGACAACATTCTGGTGTTCGAGAACTACCCGGTGTCCCAGGCGCTGGAGGAGGGCGCACCGCAGGAGCTGCGCTTCGGCGGCGTCGACAACCACGAACAGACCAACTACCCGCTGACCCTGGCGGTGAACGTCAGCGATGAGCTGTCGCTGCACTACAGCTACCGGCGCGGCTCGTTCACCGATTCGGTGATCGAACGCCTGAGCGCGCAACTGAACAACCTGCTGTCGCAGATGGTGCAGTCGGGGGACGCCCGCCTGGGCGCCCTGGACCTGCTGGACGCCGCCGACCGCCGCTTGATGGTCGAGCAGTGGAACGCCACCGGCATCGACTATCCGCTGGAGCAGGGCGTGCACAGCCTGATCGAGGCCCAGGCCCTGCGCACCCCGGACGCCCCGGCGCTGGTGTTCGCCGGCCGGACCCTGAGCTACGCCCAGCTCAACGCCCGGGCCAACCAGTTGGCCCACGGGCTGATCGCCCGCGGCGTCGGCCCGGACGGGCTGGTGGGCATCGCGGTCGAGCGCAGCCTGGAAATGGTCGTCGGCCTGCTGGCGATCCTCAAGGCCGGCGGCGCCTACGTGCCGCTGGATCCGGAATACCCGCGCGACCGCCTCAGCCACATGATCGGCGACAGCGGCATCGGCCTGTTGCTGACCCAGCCGCACCTGCTGGCCAGCCTGCCGATCCCCGAGGGCGTGCAGACCGTATGCCTGGAGCCGACGGGCGCGGACTTCGCCGGCCTGTCGGCCCAAGACCCGCAGGTGCCGTACGACGCCGCCAACCTGGCCTATGTGATCTACACCTCCGGTTCCACCGGGTTGCCGAAAGGCGCCGGCAACTCGCACCGGGCCCTGACCAACCGCCTGATGTGGATGCAGCAGGCCTATGGCCTGGACGCCGCCGACACCGTGCTGCAAAAGACCCCGTTCAGCTTCGACGTGTCGGTGTGGGAGTTCTTCTGGCCGCTGATGACCGGTGCGCGGCTGGTCGTCGCCGCGCCGGGCGACCACCGCGATCCGGCGAAGCTGATCGCGCTGATCAACGCCGAGCGCGTCACCACGCTGCACTTCGTGCCGTCGATGCTCCAGGCCTTCCTGCAGGACGCCGGGGTGTCGAGCTGCACCGGCCTGACCCGCATCGTGTGCAGCGGTGAAGCGCTGCCGGTGGATGCGCAGGTGCAGGTGTTCGCCAAGCTGCCGCAGGCTGGCCTGTACAATCTGTACGGCCCGACCGAGGCGGCCATCGACGTGACCCACTGGACGTGCCGCGACGAGGGCCGCGACGGTGTGCCGATCGGTCAGCCGATCGCCAACCTGTCGACCTTCATCCTCGACAGCGGGCTCAATCCGCTGCCGGCGGGCGTGGCCGGCGAGCTGTACCTGGGCGGCGTCGGCCTGGCCCGCGGCTACCACCGCCGGCCGGGGCTGAGCGCCGAGCGTTTCGTCGCCAGCCCGTTCGGCGCCGGCGAGCGCCTGTACCGCACCGGCGACCTGGCGCGCTACCGCGCCGACGGCGTGATCGAGTACGTCGGCCGGATCGACCATCAGGTCAAGCTGCGCGGCCTGCGCATCGAGCTGGGCGAAATCGAGGCGCGGCTGGTGGAACACGCCGCCGTGCGCGAAGCCGTTGTGGTCGCCCGTGACGTGCTGGGCAGCCAGCAACTGGTGGCTTACCTGGTGCCGAGCGATCCGGCGACCGTGGACGCCGCCGAGGCCGAGCGCAACGCGCTGCACGACAGCCTGTCGGCCTGGCTGGGCGCAAGCCTGCCGGACTACATGGTGCCGGCGCACCGGGTCTGGCTGGCGCAGATGCCGCTGAGCCCCAACGGCAAGCTGGACCGCAAGCGCCTGCCGGCCCTGGAGTTCTCGGCGGCGCAGCACCATGTCGAGCCGTCCGGTGCGGTGGAGCAGGCGCTGGTGGACATCTGGAAAGAGGTGCTGGGCCTTGAGCGGGTCAGCACCACCGACAGTTTCTTCGCCCTGGGCGGCGATTCGATCGTCTCGATCCAGGTGGTCAGCCGCGCCCGTCAGCAGGGCATCGAACTGAGCCCGAAAGACCTGTTCCAGCAGCCGACCATCCAGCAACTGGCCCTGCGTGCCCAGGCCGCCGAAGGCGCACCTGCGCCGCAGACCGCGCTGGTGGACATGCCGCTGCATGGCCTGAGCGAGGCTCAGGTTGCCGCGCTGCCGTTGCCGCCAGGCCGGCTCGACGGCCTGTACCGGTTGTCGCCGATGCAGCAGGGCATGCTGTTCCTGGGCCTGAACTCGCCGGAAGCCGACCTGTACATCAACCAGGTGAGCATTCCGGTGCAGGGGCTTGAGCCTGCGCGGTTCAAGGCCGCGTGGGAGGCGGTGAGCCGCCGCCACGACATCCTGCGCACCGGTTTCCTCTGGCAGGACATGGCCGAGCCGCTGCAGTTCGTGCTGGCCGATCCGCAGTTGCCGGTCAGCCTGCTCGACTGGCGCGACCAGGACCATTCGCAAGCGGCCCTGCAGGCGCTGGCCGCCGACGAACGGGCCAAGGGCTTCGACCTCGACCGTCCGCCGCTGCAACGCCTGACGCTGGTGCAGGTGGGCGAGGACAGCCATCAGTTGATCTGGACCTATCACCACATCCTGATCGACGGCTGGAGCAGTTCGCAGCTGATCGGCGAGGTGCTGAGCCAGTACTCCGGCCAGCCGCTGGCCGAGGCGGTGCCTTACCGTCGCTACATCAACTGGCTGCAACAGCAGGACGCCAACGCCAGCGAAGGCTTCTGGCGCGGGCACCTGAGCCTGCTCGACGAGCCGACGTACCTGGCCGACACCGTGGCGCGCACCGGCGAGGGACGCGGTCACGAGGCGCTGTACAGCCGTCTGGGCGAAGCCCGCACCGACCGGCTCAAGGCGTTCGCCCAGGCCCAGCAGGTCACCCTCAACACCCTGGTGCAGGGCGCGTGGCTGATGCTGCTCAGCCGCTACAGCGGCCAGCGCACCGTGACGTTCGGCGCCACCGTGGCCGGACGGCCGGCGAGCCTGCCGGCGTCGGAGTCGATCCTGGGCCTGTTCATCAACACCTTGCCGGTGATCAAGGACGTGCCGGCCGAACAGGCGGTGGGCCCGTGGCTGCGCGACCTGCAGGACTTCAACCTGGAGATGCGCGAACGCGAGTACACGCCGCTGTCCGACGTCCAGCGTTGGGCCGGGCGCACCGGGCAGTCGCTGTTCGACAGCATCATCGTGTTCGAGAACCATCCGATCGACCAGGCGCTGCGCGAATGGCGCGACGATTCGCTGAAGTTCGGCGAGAGCGACAGCGCCGGCCTGACCAACTTCCCGATGGACCTGATGGTCACGCTCGAAGACGGTCTGGTGATCGAGTACATGTTCCTGCGCGAGCACTTCGACCGGGCGACCGTGGAAGGCATCCGCAGCGACATGGAAGGGCTGCTGGAAGCGCTGGCGCAAGACGCCGCGCAACCGCTGGGCCGCATCGGCCTGCCGACCGCCCAGGCTGTGGCGCCGGCCGAGGCCGCGCCGCAGCCGCCGGCGCCGGCGGTGCACGAGCGCATCGCGCAGTGGGCGCTCCAGCGCAGCGAACAGACCGCCGTGGTGTTCAATGACCAGGCCTTCAGCTACGGCCAGATCGAGGCCCGGGCCAACCGCCTGGCCCATGCGCTGATCGCCGAAGGCGTCGGACCGGAAGTGAGGGTCGGCGTGGCGCTGCCGCGCAGCGAAAACATGATCGTCGCCCTGCTGGCGGTGCTCAAGGCCGGCGGCGCCTATGTGCCGCTGGACGCGACGTACCCTCGTGAGCGCCTGAGCTACCTGATGCGCGATTCGGGCATCGCGTTGCTGCTCAGCGATTCGGGCCTGCGTCAGGTGATGCCGGTGCAGGACGGCCTGCGGGTGCTGGAGCTGGACCGCCTGGCGCTGGGCGACCGACCGGACCGCGCGCCGGAGGTCGCGGTGCAGCCGGGCAACCTGGCCTACGTGATCTACACCTCCGGCTCCACCGGCCTGCCCAAGGGCGTCGGTGTCGCCCACGGGCCGCTGGCGATGCATTGCCGGGCCATCGGCGAGCGCTACGAAATGAGCGAAGCCGACTGCGAGCTGCACTTCATGTCGTTCGCCTTCGACGGCGCCCATGAGCGCTGGCTGACCACGCTGACCCACGGTGCGCGCCTGCTGATCCGCGACGACAGCCTGTGGACCGCCGAGCAGACCTACAACGCGATGCACCGGCACGGCGTGACCGTGGCGGCGTTCCCGCCGGTCTACCTGCAGCAATTGGCCGAACACGCCGAGCAGGACGGCAACCCGCCGCCGGTGCGCATCTACTGCTTCGGCGGCGACGCGGTGCCGGTGGCGAGTTTCGAACTGGCCAAGCGTGCGCTCAAGCCGCAGTACATCATCAACGGCTACGGCCCGACCGAAACCGTGGTCACGCCGCTGATCTGGAAGGCCGGCGCGCAGGATGCGTGCGGGGCGGCGTACGCGCCGATCGGCAGTGTGGTCGGTGAGCGCAGCGGGTATGTGCTCGACAGCGACCTCAACCGCTTGCCGGTCGGGGTGGCGGGCGAACTGTACCTGGGCGGCGCGTTGGCCCGGGGTTACCTGGGGCGCGCCGGCGGCACCGCCGAGCGCTTCGTGGCCAACCCGTTCAGCGCCGACGGCAGCCGCCTGTACCGCACCGGCGACCTGGTGCGCCAGCGTGCGGACGGCACCGTCGACTACCTGGGCCGGATCGACCATCAGGTGAAGATCCGCGGATTCCGCATCGAGCTGGGTGAAGTCGAGGCGCGGCTCAAGCAACTGCCGGGCGTGCGCGACGCCGCCGTGGTGGCCCGCGAGGGCGCCGGCGGCAAGCAATTGCTCGGCTATGTGCTGGCCGCCGCCGATGCACCGGCGCAAGGCTTGTGCGAACGCCTGCGCGAACAGCTCAAGGCCAGCCTGCCGGACTACATGGTGCCTGCGCACCTGATGCTGCTCGAACGCATGCCGCTCACCCCGAACGGCAAGCTCGACCGCAAGGCGTTGCCGGATCCTGGCGCCGAACAGCGTCAGGACTACGTGGCGCCGCGCACCGAGCTGGAGAAGGCCTTGGCGGGCATCTGGCAGGACGTGCTGAGGATCGAACGCGTCGGCCTGACCGACAACTTCTTCGAACTGGGCGGCGATTCGATCCTGAGCCTGCAAGTGGTGGCGCGCAGCCGCGTGCTGAAGGCCCAGGGCCTGAGCCTGAAGCTGCGCGACCTGATGCAGAAGCCGAGCATCGCGGAACTGGTGGCCAGCGTTCAGGGCAGCGCCGAAAAGGCCTCCGGGCTGCTGGCGATGAACGCCGAGGTCAAGGGCCGGGCGCCGCTGTTCTGCATTCACGCAGGCTTCGGCACGGTGTTCGACTACGAGCCGTTGGCCCGTCGTCTGGGCGGCCGGCGCCAGGTACTGGCGATCCAGTCGCGGATGCTGCTGGATCCGGCCTTCAGCGATGTGTCGCTGGAGCGCATGGCCAGCGACTACGTGGCGCAGATCCGCGCGAAGCAGCCGCAGGGGCCGTACCACCTGTTGGGCTGGTCGTTGGGCGGGACGCTGGCGATGCTGATGGCCGCGCAGTTGGAGCAGGCCGGCCAGCAGGTCGAGTTCGTCGGCCTGGTGGACAGCTTCGTGCCGTCGGCGGCGGTGAACGCCGGGGCGGTGGACGACTGGCAGGCCGACTTGCGCGACTTCCTGCGGGTGACCCTGCCGCAGGCGGCCGAGGGCGCGGCCATCGACGGCGAGGAGTCGGCGCAGGCCGTGCGGGCCGTGTTCGAGGCCGCCCTGGGGGCCGAGCGTGGGGCGTCGACCTACGTGGCCCTGGGCGCCGATGAACTGGCCCATGTGTTCAGCGTCGCGCGCCGGCTCAAGCGCTTGTCGCTGGAGCTGGAGCGCTGCCCGCCGCTGGCCGTCTCGCCGGCGTGCTGGTGGACGCTGGGCCGGGAAGAGGAGGCCATGGAACTGGCGGCTCAACTGGAGCAGCCGGGCATGGGCGGGGAATGGCTCGATTGCGGGCACTTCGAGATCCCGCGCCATGAAACTTTCCTGTCGGAGGCTGAAGAAATGCTCGGCGAGATCGTTGAACCTGTAGTCATGTCCTGAAACCTGTCCTGAAACCGGAAACACCGAACGGGCGCCCATGGCGCCCGTTCGGTTTGGAGAATTGAATGTCGTTGAATCCTGATATCGCCGCGTTCCTGCAACTGGTCGGCAACGGCCGGGCCAGCGGCAAGCGCGTGGGCATGCATGAGCTGACCCCGGAGCAGGCCCGTGAGCAGTTCGATCAATCGTCGCTGCTGATGGACGCTGGAGGCGAAGACCTCGCGGTCGTCGACGAGCTGCGCTTGCCGGTGCGTGACGGCACGCTGCTGGACGCGCGGATCTACAGCGATAAACCGCTGCAGCCTGGGGCGAAGCGCCCGGCGTTGCTGTACTTCCATGGCGGCGGCTACGTGGTCGGCAGTCTCGATTCCCATGATTCGCTGTGCCGGGCGTTGGCGTCGATGGCCGACTGCGTGGTGCTGTCGGTGGCTTACCGGTTGGCGCCGGCGTTCCGTTTCCCGACCGCCGCCGACGATGCCCGGGACGCCTGGGACTGGCTGGTGGGCAGCGCCCAGGACCTGGGCATCGACACCGCCCGCCTGGCGATCGCCGGCGACAGCGTCGGCGGCAGCCTGGCGACGGTGCTGGCCGCGCAACTGACCCAGGCGCCGGTGCGGCCCCTGTTGCAGGTGCTGATCTATCCGGTCACCGACGCCAGCCGCAGCACGCCGACCATCGAGCGTTACGCTGAAGGCTATCTGCTGGAGAAGGCGTCCCTGGAGTGGTTCTACAGCCATTACCAGCGCAGCGCCGAGGACCGCCTCGACCCGCGCTTCTCGCCGCTTTTGGGCGAGCCGTCGGCGCAAGTGGCGCCGGTGCTGCTGGTGTTGGCCGAATGCGATCCGCTGCACGACGAGGGCGTGGCGTATGCCCGTCATCTGCAGGCGGCGGGGGTGGCGGTGGAGCTGAAGGTCTACGAGGGCATGACCCACGACTTCATGCGCATGGGCGCGATCGTCGATGAGGCCGAAGAGGCGCAGCAGCACATCGCCGAGCGGTTGAGGGCGGTGTTCGGCCTGTAGGCTGCACGTCGAGGGAAGGAGAAGGCCGCTGACAGCGGCCTTTTTTGTGGGCGGGGCTGTTGTGGCCAGCGGACATGCCTGTGGGCTGGGCTTTTGTGGTCAGTGGGCATCTCTGTGGGCTGGGCTTTTGTGGTCAGTGGGCATGTCTGTGGCGAGGGAGCTTGCTCCCGCTGGGTTGCGCAGCGACCCCCATGGCCGGCGATTGCTGCGCAATCGAGCGGGAGCAAGCTCCCTCGCCACAGGGGCGCATTGGACATGGCGGCGCATTGGTCATAGCGGCTGGCCGATGGAATCGCAGACAGCAAAACGCCGGCAGTTGCCGGCGTTTTGCGTGACGCGGGGCGTGTTACCAGTTGTAGGTCACGTCGGCGGTCATGGTGCGGCCTTCGCCGTAGTAGCAGTCCAGGGTGCTGTTGCAGCTGGCGACGTATTTCTCGTCGGTGAGGTTTTCCAGGTTCATCTTCACTTTCACGCCTTTGATGTGCAGCGGCGATTTTTCCAGGTCGTAGGAGACCATGGCGTCATACACGGTGTACGACGGGATCTGGAAGGAATCCTCTTCGTAGTCCGAGCCGTAGCTGCTGCGCACGTAGCGGGTGCCCAGGCCCATGCCCAGGCCGGCCAGCGAGGTGGAGAGGTCGAAGTCGTAGTTGATCCAGGCCGACGCGGTCAGCGGCGGGCTCATGGCCAGGGTGCGGCCTTCGCGGCCGTCGTTCACGCTGCGCCACTTGATCTGGTTGCGCGACACGGACGCCAGCACGCGCACGTTCTGGGTCACGTTGACCTTGCCTTCCAGCTCAACGCCGCGCGAACGCACCGAACCGCTCTGGATGCTGAAGCCAGGGTTGAGCAGGTCGTTGGTGAGCATGTTGTTCTGGTCGATCTGGTACGCCGACAGTTGGATGAAGCCGTCGATGGACTTCGGCTCGTACTTGATGCCGACTTCGTACTGCTTGCCCTCGGTCGGTTCGAACCCGCGGCCGTTGAGGTCGGCGCCGGTCTGCGGCAGGAACGATTCGGCGTAGCTCACGTACGGCGTCATGCCGTTCTCGAACTCGTAGCCGAAGCCGGCGCGGCCGGTGAACTTCTCGTCCTTGATGTTGGAACGGTTGCCGCCCAGCGGTTCCTTGTTGATGGTCTCGGCCCAGTCGTAGCGGCCGCCCAGGGTCAGGAACCACTGGTTCCAGCGCATCTGATCCTGGGTGTACAGGCCGGTCTGCTTGACGGTGTTGTCCCACTTGTACGGCTGGCGGAAGTTGAACTGGCTGCCGTAGACCGGGTTGTACAGGTCGATGGCGGGGCCGGTGCGGTCGTAGCGGCCAAGGAACTTGGAGTTGAAGTGGTAGTAGTCCACGCCCAGCAGCAGGGTGTGGTCCACGTCGCCGGTCTTGAACTTGGCCTGGGCGATGTTATCGATGCCGTAGACCGTGTTGTGCTGGGCCCAGTCCACGCCGAAGCGGGTCTGGTAGCTGCCGTCGTCGATGCCGGTGTTGGGGTTGGGTTGGAACGAGTAGCCGTGCAGCGGCGCGACGTAGCGGTCGTTGAGGTCGGCGTAGCGGGCGTTCTGCTTGAGGGTCCAGACGTCGTTGAGTTCGTGGGCCAGCTCGTAGCCGACCACGAACTGCTCGCGGTCGTACTTGTTCACGCCCGGCTCGCCGAGGAACAGGCTGCGGCTGATGCGGCCGTTCGCGCTGCGGTGCACGGTGCCGTCGGCCGGCAGGCCTTGCGCCTCGGGGGTGTCGCGGTCTTTCTGGTACTGGCCGTAGACGGTGAGGCTGGTGCTGTCGTTCGGCAGCCAGGTCAGGCTCGGCGCGAGCAGCATGCGGTTCTGGTCGGCGTAGTCGATCTGCGAGTTGCTGTCGTTGATCACGCCGGTGAGGCGGTAGAGGAACTCGCCCTGGTCGTCGATCGGGCCGCCGAGGTCGAAGGCACCGTATTTGCGGTCGTAGCTGCCGCCGCCGATGATCACTTCGTGCAGCGGCGTGGCGGTCGGGCGCTTGCCGACCATGTTGACGATGCCGCCTGGCTGGTTCTGGCCGTACAGCACCGACGCCGGGCCCTTGAGCACTTCGATGCGCTCCAGGGTGTACGGGTCGATCTGCAGCGAGCCGCCGGTGCTGCCGCCGCCGTAGGGCAGGTGCAGGCCGTCGAGGTACAGCGGGGTCGGCGAGAAGCCGCGGGAGGTCGGTTCGTCGAAGATCTTCACCCGGTCGGAGAAGCCGCCGCCGGTCATGCCGGCGGTGTAGCGCAGGGCCTCGGTGACCGACTGCGAGCCGCGCATCTTGATTTCGTCCTGGGTGACGACGTTGATGGTCTGCGGGATCTCGTTGAGCGGAGTGTCGGTCTTGGTGCCGGTGGCGCTGCGCTTGGCCACGATCCCGTCGACCGGGCCCCAGGCCGATTCCTGTGCGGCGGTGATGCTGGTCGGCGCCAGGTCCAGGCTGGCGCCGCTGCTGCGCACGCGCAACGCGACGCTATTGTCCTGGACGCTGTAGGCGATGTCCGTGCCTTGCAGCAGTTGCGCCATGGCGGCGGTCGGTTCCAGGTTGCCGCTGACGGCGGTGCTGCGCAGGCCGCTGACTTCGTCCGGGCTGTAGAGCACTTGCAGGTTGGTCTGGCGGCCGAATTCCTGCAAGGCGCTCCCCAGCGACTGGGCAGGAATGTCGATCGCCACGGCGGCGGCCTGGGCCATGCCGGCCATCGGCAGGGTCATGGCCAGCGCGCAAAGGGCCGGAAGCGTTGGGCGGAAGGAGCGGCGGATCAGCAGAGCCTTGGCGAGCGGGTGGAGTCCGTGCGGTGCGGGCATTGTTCTTCTACTCTTCAAAGTGTTGACTGAGAACTATTTCTATTAACTGTAAGTAAGACGTTGAGCCTCCGGAAAACCGGAAAGGCCCAACGCACTTTTTTTACGAATTTTTCACAGTCAGGCGGGTTGCGGCTCGGTGACCACTTTGCCGGCGTTCATGCGCACCAGTTGGTCGGCGATGTCGAAGTAACGGTCGTCGTGGGAGATGACGATGATGGTCTTGCCCAGGCGCTTCAGGTCCGGCAGCAGTTCCGTGTAGAAGATCCGGCGGAAGGTCGGGTCCTGGTCGGCGGCCCACTCGTCGAACACCAGCACCGGACGCTCTTCGAGCCAGGCGTTGATCAGCGCCAGGCGCTTGCGCTGGCCGGTGGACAGGTCGGTGGTGGTGAAGGAGCCGTCGCGCACGCTGACCTTGTGGGCGATCTCCAGGCGCTGCAGGTATTTGTTGGCGTCGTCGGGAATGTGCGTGTCGCCCTGCACCACATCGTCGAACAGGTAGTAGTCGGCGAAGATGGTGGTGAACAGCTGGCGGTAGTCGTCGCGGGTGAGGGCGGTGACCGGCTGGCCGTTGAGGCGGATCTCGCCTTGCTGCGGCGCGTACAGGCCCAGCAGCAGCTTGATCAGCGTGGTCTTGCCGCAGCCGTTCTCGCCGACGATGAAGATGATGTCGCCCTGTTCGATCTTCAGGTTCACGGGGCCCAGGCGGAACGGCGCGGCGCCCTCGACGGTGGGGAAGCTGTACGACACGTCGGACAGTTCCAGGCTGTGCACCGGCGTCTTGCGGTTGCCTTGGTCGCTGAGCAGCAGGTGCGGCTCGGGCGAGGAGAACTGCTCGGACAGTTCGGCGATGCGGCGGAACGCGATCTGCGCGCGGCTGACGATCGGCAAGGTGCCGATGATGTGCTCCAGCGGGCCTTTCATGTACAGCAGCACCAGCACGAAGCCGCTCATCACCGCCTTGTCGGCGCTCGGCCACAGCGATTGCAGGGCCAGCGCCAGGCCGATCACCACGAAGAACAGCATCGAGCCCAGGGTCTTGGCGACCACGAAGATGTTCACCGAGCGCACCTGGGTGTCGCAGATGCGGTCGGCGGTGGCCTCGATGCCGGAAACGAACATGCGGTGCCGGCGCGGGCGGTGGATGCGCAGTTCCTTGGCGCCTTCGGCGACGGCGTTGTAGTGCTTCTGCAGTTCGTCCTCGTGGTCGCGGGCCTTCATGAAGCCCTGCATGCCGCGCCCGCGGGCGATGTACTGGATGACGGTGCCGATCAGGATCGCCGCCGCCATCAACAGGAACATCGGCCACGACAGCATCGCCAGGTAGCCCATGCAGCCGAGGGTGACGGTCAGGGAGATGGCCAGCGGCGCGAAGGCGAAGGCGAAGTCGCTGATGGTGTCGACGTCGTGGGTCAGCACCGGGATCAGGCGGTGGCTGCGGTAGCGTTCGATCTGTTCGATGGGCGCCGACAGCACCTTTTCGCCCAGCTCTTTGCGCAGCTTGGCGATGATGTGCTGGCCGACGAAGTTGGTGCCGATGTCGGAGAAGATCGAACTGGCCAGCGCCAGCAGGCACAGGCCGGCGAAGGCGGCGACCACGGTGCTGGTCAGGCCGCCTTCGTCGTGCAGGGCGCCGTTGATCGTCGCCAGCAGGGCGGTGACGCTCAGGCCGCCGACCATGCCGAGCAGGATCGAGCCGGCGACGATCAGCCGAAAGGGTTTGAGCAGGGCGAACAATTCATTGATCACCCCGCGTGTTGGTTTGCTCATGGAGGTTCCCTGCTTGAAAAAGCGGCGAAGGCCGACAGCGGTGGCGGCTTAGCCTGGGTGACGTAGAAGAGGGCGGGGGCGCGTCGCAACGGATCGCGCCCACCTGTAGAACGACTGGAGGGAGGGTTAATTTAGCGGTGCGGCAGGCTCACAGGTCCCGGGCCACGCGGAAGCCGATCCAGTCGCCGCGCTCGGTCGGCACCAGCGCGTTGCGGTTGCCGGAGCGGGAGAACACCGGCGCTTCGCCCCAGTCGTTGCCGCGGATGCGCTTGAATTCGCACTTGCCGGTCTGCCAGGCGCTGCCGTCGTTCGGCGCGCCGACGTAGTTCTCGTTGTAGCAGTCGGCGGTCCACTCGTAGACGTTGCCGTGCATGTCGTACACGCCGAAGGCGTTGGCCGGGAAGCTGCCGGCCGGGGCGGTGAAGTTGTAGCCGTCCGCCGCGCCGTAGGTGTTGGCGTGCTTGGCGATGCTGTATTCCTTGCCTTCATCGAACGGGAACGGGAACGGCCCTGCGGTGCCGCCGCGGGCGGCGTATTCGCGCAGGGACTCGCTGACCAGGCGGTACTGTTTGCCGGTCTTCTTCGACAGCCACGCCACGTAGGCGTTGGCCTCGGCGAAGTCCATGCACACCGCCGGGTGGCGGTCGGTGTACTGCTTGCGCGGGTCGCTGCCGGCGTAGTCCGGGATCCCGGCCTTGCACGCGCGGCCCGGGCGGTCGTCGCCGTCGGGCATGCGGTAGCCGGTCTCTTGGAGGTAGGCGAACCATTCGCCCTTGAGCACCTGGAAGCGGCTGATGGCCAGCGGCTTGGCGAACGTCACCTCGTGCATCGGGCCTTCGTCGGGCTCGCGGCCGACTTCATCTTCCGGCGTGCCCATGGTGAAGGTGCCGGTGGGCAGCACGACCATCTCCGGGCAGTCCTTGCAGTCCTTGAACACCTTGCCCGGCGCCGGCGGGGTGGCGGCCTGGGCAGCGCCCGGCAACAGGGCGGCGGCCAGGGCGGTCAGCGCCAGGGCCGGCAGGGCCTTCAGGGAAAAACGTCGCGGTTCTCGGTTCATTTCATGCCTCTCAAAAAAGGAAATCGCCAAAAGGAAGCGGGAAGGGCGGGGTCACAGGGCCCGGTCGAGCACGGCCAGCAGACGGTCGATCTGCGCCTCGTCGTTGAGCAGCCCCGGGGCGGTGCGGATCACCGGGCCCACGTCACGGTGCACGGCGTCGGCCACCACCCGGTTGGCCATCAGGTGCGCGGCGACCTTGTCGCTGTCCTTGCCCTTGACCCGGAAGAAGGTGAAGCCGGCGGAGAACGCCGGGCTCAGCGGCGTGACCAGTTCGATCTGCGGCCGTTGCAGCAGGCGTTGCTTGAGGTAGCTGTTGAGGGCGTGGATGCGCGCCTGCACGTCGGCCTTGCCCAGCTGCAGGTGCAGCTTGAACGCCTCGCTCAAGGCCCAGCGGTGCTCGAAGGCGTGGAAGCCGCCGGGGGTCATGGTGGTGGAGAAGTGCTCGGCTTCGGAAAAGGTCGGAATGATCGGGGTGACGTACTTCACCTCCGGCGTGCGGCTGACCACGATCCCGGTGCCGCGCGGGCCGAACATCCACTTGTGGGTGCCGGCGATGAAGAAGTCGCAGTTCATCGCCGGGAAGCTTAGGTCTTCCACGCCGAAGCCGTGCACGCCGTCCACCACATAGATGATCCGGTCGGCCTCGCTGCGGCCCTGGTTGTGCTTGTCGACGAGGGCGCCGATGTCGGCGAGCGGCAGCTTCACGCCGCTGCCCGAGTGCACCCAGCACATGCCCAGCACGCGGGTTTCGGGGCGGATGCTGCGGTCGATGGTGGCCAGCAGTTCTGCCTTGTCGATCTGCTGCGGATCCTTGAACAAACGGATCTTGCGCACCCGGGTGCCTTCGCGCTCGGTGCGCAGCTCAAGGATGGTGTGGGTGGCGTAGTGCTCGTGTTCGGTGGTGAGGATCTCCTGGTCGGCGCGCACCCGCACGCCGCCGTAGATCATCGCCAACCCCTGGGTGGTGCTGCCGGTCAGGGCGATCTGCCGGGCGTCGGCCTGCACGTACTTGCCGGCCCAGGCACGGACCTCTTCCTCGCGCTGCTCGGTGACGCCCAGGTCCCAGTCCATCGACAGGCCGGGGTTCTTGTCGATCGCCGCCCGGTGCAGGGCGATGGCATCGCGCACCGGGCGCGGGTGGGTGGTCACCAGAAAGTTGGAGAAGTGCAGGTAATCCGGATCCTGGTCGAACAGCTGCCGCAACTGCGTCCACTTGTCGCCCGGTGTCGATGCCGATGCCGGCGACTGGGCGGCGGCGAGTTCCGGCAGGCCGGCGCCCAGCGGCAGTGCGGCGGCCAGAAGTCCAGCCTGTTTCAGGAATTCGCGACGGTTGCTCATGGCTTGGCGGCTTCCCGGTTCTGGGCCAGCGCAGGCTTGGCGGATTTCTCGACCTGGTCCCAGACCCGCAGGAAGTTGCCGCCCCACAGTTTGGCGATGTCGGCCTCGGAGTAGCCGCGCGACAGCAGTTCGGCGGTCACGTTGCGGATTTCGCCGACGTTCTCCCAACCTTTGACGCCGCCGCCTTCGTTGAAGTCGGAACTGATGCCGACGTGGTCGATGCCGATCTTGCGCACGGTGTAGTCGATGGCGTCGCCCAGGTCCTTGAGGCTGGCCTTGGGCTCCTCTTCGAGGATCGCGTAGAGCTGGCCGGCGTACTCGCCGAAGCGTTGCTCGGGCCACGCGGCGATGATCGGGTCGCCCGGCATCAGGGCCACGGCCAGGTTCGGCAGCGGCGGCAGGTCGAAGCGCTTGCGCAGCTCGTTGAGCTTGTCCTGGGTCTGCTGGGTCAGCGGGCGCAGGTACTGCGAGAAGCCGACGATCTGCACCACGCCGCCGCTGTTCTTGATCAGTTGCAGTTCCTTGTCGCTGAGGTTGCGCGGAATGTCGACCATGGCCCGCGGCGCCGAGTGCGACGCCACCAGCGGGGTGCGGCTCAGTTGGGCGACCTGCTCCAGGGCCTTGGTGGACATCTGCGAGACGTCGATGATCACGCCCAGGTCGTTGAGGCGCTTGACCGCCTGCTTGCCCAGGTCCGAGAGGCCGTCGAGGGCGTCGGGCGAGTCGTTGAAGAACGGCAGCGGCCGCGAGGAGTCGGCCCAGTCGTTGTTGCCGATGTAGCTGAAGCCGAACATGCGCATGCCGCGGGCGGTCCACAGGTCCAGCTGGTTCAGGTCGTGGCCCAGCGGGTAGGCGTTGAGCATGCTGATGAAGATCGCGAACTTGCCTTCGCCGTGCAGGCGGCGGAAATCGTTGGCGGTGTAGGCGATGCCGACCTGGTTGGGGAAGTCGCGCACCATGCCGGAAATGATCTTGTAGCGGATTTCCTGCTGGTTGCGCGCCTCGTCGACGAAACCGGCGGTGGGGCGGTGCGGGGCGTTGGCGCCGTTCCAGATCTCCGGCCAGCCGAAGATGGTCAGCGCCGCGCCCGACAGTCGCCCGCGGTTGGCCTTGACCAGGTCGAACTGCTCGCTGCCGTCCTTGTCGATCTCGTTGCCGGTGGTGCCGAAGCCCTGGGTGATGGTGATGTGGCTGTCGAACGACAGCATGTGCTCGTGCAGCGCCTCGGCCTGTTGCATCACTTTGTGCGGGTAGCCGGGATTGTCCTTGAAGAAAGTGTCCCAGACCGCGAAGCCGGCGCCGGCGGCAACCGCCAGGGCCAGCGGCAGGCCGATGAAAAGAGCCTTTTTCGAACGTGGTTTTGTCATTGCCGTCTCAGTCAGGTTCGCTGTCGGGATGCAGGCGCAGAGGCCTTCGCTATCTGGGAAGAACGAGCGGTCGGCGACGGAATTTAGGCCGGCCGGCGAAGTGTCCGGCGTGGTGGCCTTTGTGGGCGCGAGCTTGCTCGCGATGAGGGTGTGTCAGGCGACATCGAGGTGGCTGATGCATCGCCATCGCGAGCAGGCTCGCTCCCACAGGGGTGCAAGGGCGGCAGCCCATTCGCGCGCGCACCGTAAATTTGTCCGCGCAGCAAACGTTCTTGCTGGGATAAGGCCTGCTTCAAGGCTGACACAGGTAGGGCAATGAGAATTTCTCGACGATGGTTCATGGCAGGCCTGGCGCTGACCGGCGCTGCCGTACCGGCGGCCTATTTCGGGCATCGCGAATGGACGAAGCCGGATCCGACGGTCACCCCCGGCGAGGCGTCGTTCGACGTGGCCGACGTGGCCGGGCAGCGTCTGGCCAACGCGCTGCGCGGGGTCTGGAAGATCCGTTTCACGGGGGCTGACGCCGGCCTCGAAGGGCTGCCACCCAAGGGGCTCGAAGTGTTTTTGGACATCGGCCAGAAAGGCCGGGGCGTGTGCGGCTTTCTCGATACGCCGGAGCGCCTGCGCTCGGACGAAACACCCCGTTACCGAATTCTCGGCGACCTGGCCGGGGCCGACGCCTCGACGCTCAGCTGGCGCCTGATCGGCGCCGGCGGGCGGGTCGACTATGAACTGAACATGGTGCTCGATGAGGTCTGGGCCGATTTCGGCAACGCCGGCAGCGGCAGCCTCAGCGGCAAGGTGCAGCGCCTGGACCGTTCGCTGGCGCTGCCGGCCCAGGACCACCGCTTCATCGCGGTCAAATGCCTGTTCCCGGAGGCGCGCCAACGCACGCCGCTGAACCCGACACTGCTGGCCTGGTTGGTGTCGCCCGAGCATCGCCTGTTCCATCAGGTCTGGCATGCGACCCGGGACAAGTGGCACACCTTGTCCGAGGACAAGCGCAACGCCCTGCGCGGCCTCGGCTGGCAGCCCGGCCCGCGCGACCGCGAGCGTGACGCCCGCGGAACCCGCAAGGACCGCAACGGCTCGGGGATCGACTTCTTTTTCATGCACCGGCACATGCTCGGCACGGCCCGCTCCATGCAGGACCTGCCGTCATGGGAATTCTTCCCGTTGCCGCAGCCGGAGCTGGTGCGTGACCGCCAGGGCTTCGCCCGCTACTTCGACAACCACGACGGCACCGCGCTGCCGCCGACCTGGCTGGCCGAAGGCGACGACGAATACAGCCAGTGGGTCAGCGACATCAAGACGGCCGAGACGTACCAGAGCAATTTCGAGGTCTGGGAATCGCAGTACCGCGATCCGCAGTACCTGTCGAAGCTGACCCTGGGCCAGTTGGGCTCGGAGATGGAACTGGGCCTGCACGACTGGCTGCACATGCGCTGGGCGTCGGTGCCGCGGGATCCGTCCAACGGTCAGCCGGTGCCGCTGGCCCGGGATCTGGACGACTTCGCCGCCCGCTGGTTCGCGCCGGAGAACGACTTCCTCGGCGATCCGTTTTCCTCCCATGTGAACCCGGTGTTCTGGCATTTCCACGGCTGGATCGACGACCGCGTCGAGGACTGGTTCCGCGCCCACGAGCGCTTCCATCCGGGCCAGGTCGAGCGGCTTGAGGTCAACGGTGTGCAGTGGTTTGCGCAAGGGCGTTGGGTCGAGGTGGCCGATCCGTGGCTGGGGCCGACCACCCATGGCTGCAGCACCACGCCGGGGCTGCAGGTGGGCAAGTCGGTGGAGATGGATCCGGAGACCATGAAACTGGCGCTGCGCATCACCTTCGGCGAAGACGAAAAGAAACTCGCCGAACTGTTCCGGCGCGTGCCGCAGCGGCCGTGGTATGCGCGCAACCTGAAGGCCAAGCAGAGCCAGGCCTGACCTGCGCGTCACCGTTCATTCGCGCACTGCCGGCATCACAGATGTCGGCAGTGCCGGCCTCATCGCCAGCAGGCTGGCTCCCACAGGGTTTTGTGGTGTGCAGGGCAT
>NZ_JBIVHR010000039.1:0-50419 GCF_044749305.1 Pseudomonas sp. NPDC089534
ACGTTTGGAGCTCACTCGGCCACTGGCCGTCGGGGAAACTCATGACGCAAGCCAATAACGCCGTGTACACCGATCTGAGTGTTGATGATCTGGTAAAAGAAGCCCTGAAGCGCGGTGAGGGCGAGCTTGCCGATACCGGCGCCCTGGTAGTCCGCACCGGTCACCGCACCGGCCGTTCGCCGGTCGACCGTTTCATCGTTGAAGAGCCTTCCACCCAGGCCGCCATCGCCTGGGGCCCGATCAACCGCAAGTTCCCGGCCGACAAGTTCGACGCGCTGTGGGCCCGCGTCGAGGCGTTCAACAACGCGCAAGAGCATTTCGTTTCCCACGTGCATGTAGGCGCGGCGGCCGAGCACTACCTGGCCGTGAAGATGACCACCCAGACCGCCTGGCAGAACCTGTTCGGCCGTTGCCTGTTCATCAACCCTGAACAGTACAACCCGGCCGGCCGCGACGAGTGGCAAGTGCTCAACGTCGCCAACTTCGAGTGCGTGCCGGAGCGTGACGGCACCAACTCCGACGGTTGCGTGATCATCAACTTCGCCCAGAAGAAAGTGCTGATCGCCGGCATGCGTTACGCCGGTGAAATGAAGAAAGCCATGTTCTCCGTGCAGAACTTCCTGCTGCCGGCCGCCGACGTGCTGCCGATGCACTGCGCCGCGAACATCGGCGAAGCAGGCGACGTGACCCTGTTCTTCGGTCTGTCCGGCACCGGCAAGACCACCCTGTCCGCCGACGAAAGCCGTTACCTGATCGGTGACGACGAACACGGTTGGGGCGAAGGCGTGGTGTTCAACATCGAAGGCGGTTGCTATGCCAAGTGCATCGACCTGTCCGAGAAGAACGAGCCGGTGATCTGGAAAGCCATCAAGCACGGCGCGGTGCTGGAGAACGTCGTCATCGACGACGCCAAGCACGCCGACTACGCCGACGTCAGCCTGACCCAGAACAGCCGCGCAGCCTACCCGCTGGAGCACGTCGCCAAGCGTTCCGAGAAGAACCTGGGCGGCGAGCCGAACGCTGTGATCTTCCTGACCTGCGACCTGACCGGCGTTCTGCCGCCGGTGTCGATCCTGAACAACGAGCAGGCGGCCTACCACTTCCTGTCCGGCTACACCGCTCTGGTGGGCTCGACCGAAATGGGCTCGGGCAGCGGCATCAAGTCGACCTTCTCCACCTGCTTCGGCGCACCGTTCTTCCCGCGTCCGGCCGGCGAATACGCCGAGCTGCTGATCAAGCGCATCAAGGGCTTCAACTCCAAGGTCTACCTGGTCAACACCGGCTGGACCGGCGGTGGCTACGGCGTCGGCAAGCGCTTCAACATCCCGACCACCCGTGCGGTGATCGCAGCGATCCAGAGCGGCGCGCTGATCGGTGCCGAAACCGAGCACCTGGACACCATCAACCTGGACGTGCCGCTGGCCGTGCCGGGCGTCGAAACCAACCTGCTCAACCCACGCAACACCTGGGCTGACAAGGCTGCCTACGACGAAGCCGCCAAAGCGTTGGCCGGTCTGTTCATCGAGAACTTCAAGAAGTTCGAAGTGAGCGACGCGATCAAGGCTGCCGGACCGAAGCTGTAAGGTCTGGTTCTGCGCATGAAGAAGCCGCCCCCCGGGGCGGCTTTTTTGTGGGCGTCTTCCTTGCCGGATCCTGCCCGCGGCTCGGCGGGCGGGAAACGGCTGTTCGGCGCCGCGCACTCAACGGATGTGCCGGTACGCCTCCACATCCAGCACGCTGGTCGTCAGCCCGCTGTCCGGCGCGTAGATCCCGCCCTTCACCGCCGAGAACCTGACGCCGTTGCTGCCCAGCGAGACATAGCGCTCGCCTTCGTCCAGCTCGGTGAACCAGGTGTAGGAGCATTTCTCCATGAGCTTGTACTTGGCCGCGTCGCGCACCATCGCGTCGCCGTGTCCCTTGAGGACGGCATCGCTCAGCTTGAGGGTCTTGCTCAGCGGGGTGCCCCAGCGTTGCAGGCACACTTCGGCGAAGTGGCGAACCGTCAGGCCCGGTTCGGCCAGGGCCTTGGGGCCGCTGACGCCGTCGGCGGACGCGTTGCCGACCAGGGTGGCGTGGCGGCCGGGCATCGGATAGATGTGGGTCCGGGTGCCGGTGGCGGTTTGCGGGATGACGCAGCTGAAACCTTTGGAGCGTTCATCCCGGGCGTAGAACCCGACGTACTCCTTCACGTTGCGGTTGAGCTTTACCCGGTGTTCCTGAAAGTTGCCGATCCCCGGCACCGGATCGATGGCGAAGATGTTCACCGGAATGTGCGCCAGTTGCCCGTCGTTGTACATGGCATTGGCCAACATGTGGCAACTGATGCCGCCGCGGCTCCATCCCACAAGATTGACCTGGGTGGGGATGACGCCGTCCTTGCGGAAGGTTTTGATGATCTGTTCCTGCAGGGCCTGTTGGGTAATGCTGCGTTCGCCGTAGTTGTACCTGCGCCAGAACCACGAACCCTCGACCTTGACGTCTTCGATGGGAATGCCGGCAGCCTTGAGACGGTTGTATTCCTCTTCGGTCAGTTGCAGGCGCTGCCAGGTGCACTTGCCCTTGATGATGTTGATCGCGTGCTGGACGTTTTCCTCCCAGCCTTTGCCGAACAGCGTGCCGCTGAGCCCGTAGTCCTTGTTTTGGGTAAACAGTTCGTCGGCCTGCAGGTTGCTGGTGCCGGGGCCGTCGACCACGATCCACTCGGCGAACTCGCGGCCGGTGTGATGCGAGGCGAGGGTGGACACCAGCTCGCCGTCCCAGTAGTTGTCGTGGCTCGTGTCGAACTTGGTGGAACCGGTGCCGCAGAAGAAGATAGTCAGTGTCGTCATGATGTTGCTCTTGATTGAAGTAAGAGCAGGCAGGCTAGTTTTCGCTGTTTTGCATTTGAAGCGATGGATTATTGCCGGATTTGTGTCCCGTGTTGATTTATCCGGGATGCCTTAGTTGCTGCCTCGCAACTTCCAGCAGTTCGCAACCATCCTGGGTCAATAAATAAAGGGCGTTGACGATATTGGGGATGTCTTTGACGTCTGCCTGTTTGAAACACATGCAGTAAAGGGTTTCCAGCAGGTCGCTGGCCGCGCGGATGCGTTGTTGGGCGGCGTCGAGCAGATCCCCGTGACCGGCTGCGGTGTCGATGACCAGGGTGGGGCTGTCGTTGTAACTGGTCTTGAGGGGGCGATAGCGGTCGGGCATCGGATTGAACGTGTTCATGGCTCGGAAGTGTCCTGTACGAAGTCACACCAGTGTTTCGGTCGCGTCGGCCACTATAGGAGCGCAGGCGAAGGTGGGACAAGACAGCCGCAATGGACAGACGTTGTAAGGGTTTTACCGGCGGACGGGCATTTGCCCTACGCGTTTTCGCAGTTATTTCAGGGCAAAACCCCTAGCGGTTAAATTTCCTACCGGATTCTCAGGCGGTTCTTGTAAAACCTCTGTATGGTGCGCGCCAGAATCCGTAGGGCGTTTCCATGCGTCCGATACACGCTTGAAGGGAATTGAGTATGCAGTGGCTAAGAATGGCCTCAATCATTTTGCTGTGGGTGGGCGGTTGCCGTTTGGGGGCCGCATCCGATGCAGGCAATGCACTGGTGTTGACGAACCTGGAGCGCACGGGCTGGCCGGACGCGCTCACCAGCCAGGCGAGCGTCGATACCGCCTCCCGCGCTGAAGTGTTGATGTTCGGCAAGGCGCTGCTGGCCAGCGAGGCGCTGGATGAGCAGGGCCTGAAGCAACGGCTGGATGTGCCGCAGGTCCGGCTCGAATCCATCAGGCGGGTACGTGACGGCTTGTGGGAGCGCCTGCTGGGCACCTATCGCAACGCCAGCCAGAACTGCGACGGGCAAGCGTTCTGCCCGCGGGTGCGCAACGTCGCCGACTTGCGTCAGCTGGCGGCGGCGTTCACCGGCGACATCAGCCCTGCCCACGCCCTGTGGGTGAACAGGAGCCAGGATGTGCACGAGCAGGCGGTGAACGAGCAATTGCGGGTTGCGGTGCTGCAGCCCTGAGACCCGTTGCGCGGGAACTACGCCAGGCGGGCGGTGCCTTGGGCCGTGTGGCCGGCCTGGGGCTGGAAGTCCCCGGGTATCGGCATGCATCCGCTCAACAGCGGCGGCGCAATGATCAGGGCGAGGGTCAACGTCAATCTGTGCAGCATGGTTCATTCCTTTGCCAGTGACCTGCGCACATCCGCCCTCATGGCGGGATGCAGGTTACGCAGGCCGAAGAGCGGCCACCTTATCCCCGAACCGGTGTTTCGGCGATAAACAAAGTGTGTCGCCTTTTCTTTGTCTGGCGCCGTCGCCGGGGCTGTATCATCCCGTATCGATTTGCCCCCCGACCTTCTCTCGACTCGTTGCGATCCCCCGCTAGGCTGTCGGCATTGCAGCGGTCAAAGGAGTGACAGCCTATGCACGACACCCTGAAACAGGTCTTCGGTTTTTCACGGTTCCGCCCCGGTCAGGAGGCAACGGTCGGCGCGGTGCTGGCCGGGCGTTCGGCGGCGGCGATCTTTCCCACCGGCTCCGGCAAGTCCCTGTGCTACCAGTTGCCGGCGCTGCTGCTGCCGCACCTGACCCTGGTGGTCTCGCCGCTGCTGGCGCTGATGCAGGATCAGCTGGCGTTCCTGCAGCGTCATGGCATTTCGGCGGGCAGCATCGATTCGGCCCAGGGCCGCGAGGAGGCCAACGAGGTGATGGCCCGTGCCCGCAGCGGTGAGCTGAAGATCCTGATGGTGTCGGTGGAGCGCCTGAAGAACGAGCGTTTCCGCCATTTCCTGCAGCAGGTGCCGATCTCGCTGCTGGTGGTGGATGAGGCGCATTGCATCTCGGAGTGGGGCCATAACTTCCGCCCCGACTACCTCAAGCTGCCGGACTACCAGCGCCAGTTCAACATTCCGCAGGCCCTGCTGCTGACCGCCACGGCGACGCCGAAGGTCATCGCCGACATGCAGGCCAGGTTCGCCATCGCCGCCGGGGATGTGGTGACCACCGGCTTCTACCGGCCCAACCTCGAATTGCGGGTGGAGCCGGTGCGGGGGCAGGACAAGCGCCGGCGGCTGGTGGAGTGGATGGGCGAGCGCATGGGTCGGCCGGGCATCGTCTACGTCACCCTGCAGAAGACCGCCGAGGACATCGCCGGGCACCTGGGGCGCAACGGCATTCCGGCCGAGGCCTATCACGCCGGGTTGCCCCATGACCGGCGGGAGTCGATCCAGCGGCGCTTCATGGCCGGGCAGACCCACTGCATCGTCGCCACCATCGCGTTCGGCATGGGGATCGACAAGCGTGACATCCGCCATGTGGTGCATTTCGACCTGCCCAAATCCATCGAGAACTACAGCCAGGAAATCGGCCGCGCGGGGCGTGACGGGCAGCGCTCCGAGTGCCTGGTGCTGGCCAACCGCGACAGCCTGAACGTGCTGGAGAACTTCGTGTACGGCGACACGCCGGAGCAGGACGGCATCCGCTGCGTGCTGGACGAAGTGCTGGCGGCGGCCCCGGACGGGCAGTGGGAGTTCCTGCTCGGCCCGTTGGCGGACCGCAGCAACATCCGCACCTTGCCGCTCAAGACGCTGCTGGTGCAGCTGGAGCTCAGGGGGCTGATTGCGCCGCGCTATGCCTTCTACGCCGAGTACCGGTTCAAGTACCTGCTGGAGCCCGAAGCGTTGCTGGAGCGCTTCGAGGGCGAACGGCAAGCCTTCGTCGCGGCGATCATCCAGGCGTCTCCCCGCGCCCGCACCTGGGCGACGGTGGATTTCGAGGCCCTGTACCGGCAGCACGCCGCCGAGCGGGGCCGGGTGGTGAAGGCGCTGGACTACTTCCAGGAAAAGGGCTGGATCGAGCTGGAAAGCAAACAGATGACCGAGGTCTACAGCGTGCTCGACAGCGGCTTCGACAGCCACGCCTTGAGCCGCGAGCTGCATGGTCATTTCTCCCGGCACGAGCAATCCGAAGTGGCGCGGATACACGCCATGCTCGAGCTGTTTTCCTCGGACCGCTGCCTGGGGCGGCGATTGGCCGAATATTTCGGCGACCACAACGCCCCCGTGCAGTGCGGGCATTGTTCGGTGTGCGACGGGCAGGTCGCCCGGCTCCCCGCTCCCCCGGAGTTGCCCGCGCTTGTGGATAAGTCTTTCGCCTCATTGTGCGATGCTTTTATCCACAGGCACGAACAGCAGACGGGCAACACTCCTTCGCCCGAACGGGTGACGCGTTTCCTGTGCGCGATCGGCATGCCGCTGTTCACCAAGCTCAAGGCGCGGGCGATCTCCGGCCATGGCGCGCTGGAAGCCTATCCGTATGCCGAGGTGCGCGCCTGGGCGCAGCGGCATCTGTCCGCCTGACCCGATGCGCGTTCCCGCAAGGGGCGCGGGTCGGCTGCATCCATCCGCTGAATGTCGATCATCACGGCAACGGGCTTCTAAAACGGCCACCGGTTGACTAGGGTGAAACCTGTCTTCGGGTCGCCAACAAGAGAACGACAATGAGCCAGACGTCCTTCGATATCCGCCAGGCCGCCGTGATCGGCGCCGGCACCATGGGCCGCGGCATCGTCATGTGCCTGGCCAACGCCGGCGTGTCGGTGCAGTGGGTCGACAACAATCCGCAGATGCTGGAGCAGGCGCTGGCCGCGGTGGCCGACACCTATGCCCACAACGTGCGCCAAGGGCGCATCGACCAGGCCGAGGCCGATGCCCGCGTCGCCCGCATCGCCCCGGCGGCGGACTACATGGCGATCCGCAATGTCGATCTGGTGATCGAGGCGGTGTACGAGAACCTTGAGCTCAAGCAGAAAATCTTCCGCGAGCTCGACGGCCTGCTCAAGCCCGAGGCCCTGTTGGCCAGCAACACATCGGCGCTGGACATCGATGCGATCGCCGCCGCGACGCGGCGTCCGGCCCAGGTGCTGGGCCTGCATTTCTTCAGCCCGGCGCACATCATGAAACTGCTGGAGATCGTGCGCGGCGCGCAGACCTCGCCGGCGGTGCTGGAGGCGGCGCTGGCGCTGGGGGCGCGCATGGGCAAGGTCAGCGTGGTGTCGGGCAATTGCCATGGGTTCATCGGCAACCGCATGCTGCACCCGTATGTGCTTGAAGCCCGCAAGATGCTGCTGGAGGGGGCTTACCCGCAGCAGGTCGACGCCGCCTTGCAGGGCTTCGGCTTCGCCATGGGCCCGTTTCGCATGTATGACGTGGTCGGCATCGACCTGGAATGGCGGGCCCGGGAGCTGGCCGGCCAGGGACAGGACGCCCCGGAGATACAGGTGGACAACCGCTTGTGCGAACTCGGGCGGTTCGGCCAGAAGTCCGGCAGCGGCTACTACCGTTATGAACCGGGCAGCCGTCAGGCCGAGCATGATCCCGAGGTGGATGCGCTGGTGCTGGAGGTCAGCGAGCGGCTGGGCTTCCATCGCCGCGTGATCGGGCCTGAGGAAATTCTGGAGCGGTGTCTGCTGGCGCTGGTCAACGAGGGGGCAAAGATCCTTCAGGAAGGCATTGCCCGTTCCTCCCATGACATCGATCTGGTGTACTTGTACGGCTACGGTTTCCCGGCGGACAAGGGCGGGCCGATGGCCTGGGCGGACTCCCAGGGGCTGGCGGACATCCACCAGCGCTTGCTGGCGTTGGAGACACGGCAGGGGGATCAGTGGAAGCCGGCGCGGCTGATCGGTGAGCTGGCGGCGCAGGGCAAGGGGTTCGCCGATGACTGAGGCCCCATCGCGAGCCTGCCGGCGATTGGGAACGACGCGGATTTGACCTTAGACTCACCACCCGACTTCAGGAACTGACACCGATGTCCAACCCGATGCCCCAGCGCAGCGATTACCCGCACTTCCAGCCGATCACCACCCGCTGGCACGACAACGACGCCTACGGCCACGTCAACAACGTCACCTATTACAGCTTCTTCGATACGGCGGTGAACACGTACCTGATCCAGGTGGGCGGGCTGGATATCCATGACGGGGAGGTCGTGGGGTTTGTGGTGAGTTCGTCGTGCGACTACTTCGCCTCGATCGCGTTTCCGGACCTGATCGAAGTCGGTCTGCGGGTCGGCAAGCTGGGCAGCAGTTCGGTGCAGTACGAACTGGCGGTGTTCAAGGCGGGCGAAAGCGAAGCCTGCGCCGCCGGGCGGTTCGTCCATGTGTTCGTCGACCGGGCCAGCAACCGGCCTGCGCCGATTCCGCCGCAGCTGCGGCAGGCGCTGGAATCCCTGGTGGTGTGACAGGCAAAAAAAACGCAGCCCTCAGGCTGCGTTTCTCGGATCACCGGGCAACGGGGCGCTGACGCCTCAGTCGCGGTAGTAGCGGTGATGCTTGCGGTGGCCATAGGCGTGGCCACGGCCCGGATGGCCGTCGCGGTAGTAGCGACGGTCGTCGTGACGGCGGTCGTAACGACGGTCGTCGTCATCGCTCTTGTTGCCCATGTAGTTGCCCAGCGCGCCGCCGGCGCCGCCGCCTGCCGCTGCGCCGATCAGGCTGCCGGTGGTGCCGCCCATGCTGCGGCCGACCACGTTGCCGCCGGCTGCGCCCAGCGCACCGCCGATGGCGGCTTCACCACGGCTGCGTTTGTCTGCGCCGACGGCGCTGCCACCTGCGCCGCCCAGGGCCGCGCCGATGGTGGAACCTGTGCTGCCGCCCAAGGACTGGCCGACGACCGAGCCAAGCACCCCGCCCAATGCGCCGCCCACGCCTGCTTCGGTGGTGCCTCCGGCAGAGGCGACGCCGCTGACCAGGCCAAGGGACAACAAGAGAATCGAGGAGAACTTCATAGAGGAGCCTCAAAGGGATGACGGCGCGATCCTGAGGCTCTGGAATGGGCGTGACAATCGAAATCCGACGAGTAGCACGACCTGTGCACAATTCTCTAAGTTATTGTTTTTTGGGTGGAACTTAACCGATTTTCGCCGGTCTTTAGCTACTTCGACGAGGCCGCTTTTATGCAAGAGCGGCCTTTTTTGTGGGCGTTCGAAAATGCGCGGATCCGTGACGGGGAAGCTCGTTCCCGACGGTCGTAGCGCCCCCCAAACGGGAGTCCTTCGGACTCCCGCGCCAGGGTCACGCAGACTTGGACAGGATCAGTCCGGTTTCGCTCGCGGCCTCCAGGCGGATCGCGATGAACTTCGAGGTCGGCGTATGGCTGCCGTCGCCGACGCTTTCCAGCGGCACCAGCGGGTTCACTTCCGGGTAGTAGGCCGCCGCCTGGCCGGCGGGAATGTCAAACGCCAACAGGGTGAAGCCTTTCACCCGCCGCTCGCGGCCATCCTCCCACAGCGACACGATGTCGGCCTTCTGGCCCGGCTTGAAGCCCAGGCGGATGATGTCGGCTTCGTTGGCGAACAGCACGTCGCGCTGGCCCTTCACGCCGCGGTAGCGGTCGTCGAGCCCGTAGATGGTGGTGTTGTACTGATCGTGGGAGCGCATCGACTGCAGGATCAGGTCCGGCCGTTTTCCCGTCGCGTGGGTGCGTTCGTGGATCAGGTCTTGCGGCAGGGCGTTGGCCTTGAAGTTGGCGCGGCCCGAGGCGGTGTTCCACTTGCGTGCGCCGGCGGTGTTGCCGAGGTAGAAGCCGCCCGGGTGCTTGACCTTCTCGTTGAAGTCCTTGAAGGCCGGAATGGTGTCGGCGATCAGGTCGCGGATGCGCCGGTAGTCGGCCACCAGCCAGTTCCAGTCCACAGGCTTGCTGCCCAGGGTCGCGGCGGCGATGCCGGCGATGATCGACGGTTCCGAACGCATCTGGTTCGACAGCGGCTGCAACTGGCCGTTGGAGGCGTGCACCATGCTGAACGAGTCTTCCACGGTGACCGCCTGCGGGCCTTCGCTCTGCAGGTCGATGTCGGTGCGGCCCAGGCACGGCAGGATCAGCGCGTCCTTGCCGTGGGCCAGGTGGCTGCGGTTGAGCTTGGTGCTGATCTGCACGGTCAGGTCGCAGTTGCGCAGGGCCTGGAAGGTGCGCGGGCTGTCCGGGGTGGCTTGGGCGAAGTTGCCGCCCAGGCCGATGAACACCTTGGCGCGGCCTTCGGCCATGGCGTGGATCGCCTCGACCACGTTGTGGCCGTTGTGGCGCGGCACCTTGAACTGGAAGCGCCGCTCCAGGGCGTCGAGGAACGCCACCGGCGGACGCTCGTTGATGCCCATGGTGCGGTCGCCCTGCACGTTGCTGTGGCCGCGCACCGGGCACAGGCCGGCGCCGGGCCTGCCGATGTTGCCGCGCAGCAGCATCAGGTTGGCGATTTCCTGGATGGTCGGCACCGAGTGGCGGTGCTGGGTGATGCCCATCGCCCAGCACATGATCACGTTCTTGCCCTTGGCGTACATCCGTGCGGCCTGTTCGATCTCCACCAGGGTCAGGCCCGATTGCGAGACGATCTGGTCCCACGGGGTGTCGTCGACCACGGCGAGGTAGTCCAGCACGTTGACGCTGTGCTCATTGAGGAAGCCGTGATCGAACACGGCGGGCGCGCCGGCCTTCTGCGCATCGCGCTCCCATTGCAGCAGGAACTTGGCCATGCCGCGCAGCACCGCCATGTCGCCGCCCAGGGCCGGACGGAAATACGCGGTGTTGGTCGGCTTGTCGCCGTTGGTCAGCATCTCCAGCGGATGCTGCGGGTGCTGGAAGCGTTCCAGGCCGCGCTCCTTCAGCGGGTTGATGCACACCACCTGGGCGCCGCGCTTGACCGCCTCGCGCAGCGGTTCGAGCATCCGCGGGTGGTTGGTGCCGGGGTTCTGGCCCCAGACGAAAATCGCATCGGCGTGTTCGAAGTCATCGAAGGTCACGGTGCCCTTGCCGACGCCGACACTCTGCGCCAGCGCCACGCCGCTGGCCTCGTGGCACATGTTCGAGCAGTCGGGGAAGTTGTTGGTGCCGTAGGCGCGCACGAACAGTTGGTAGAGGTACGCCGCTTCGTTGCTGGCGCGGCCGGAGGTGTAGAACTCGGCCTGATCCGGGCTCGACAGGGCTTGCAGGTGCTTGCCGATCAGCGCGAAGGCGTCGTCCCAGCCGATGGCCTTGTAGCGGTCGGTTTCGGCGTCGTACACCATCGGCTCGGTGAGGCGGCCCTGATACTCCAGCCAGTAGTCGCTCTGCTCCAGCAGCGAGGTGACGCTGTGCTTGGCGAAGAACTTCGCGTCCACCCGGCGCTTGGTCGCTTCCCAGTTCACGGCCTTGGCGCCGTTCTCGCAGAACTTGACCATGCCGCTTTCCGGCGAGTCGCCCCAGGCGCAGCCGGGGCAGTCGAAGCCGCCGTTCTGGTTGGTCTTGAGCATCATGCGCAGGTTCTTCAGCGCGTTGTCGCTGGTCAGCCAGGCCTGGGCCACGCTGATCAGGGCGCCCCAGCCGCCGGCCGGGCCTTTGTACGGCTTGTAGCGCGGGACGGGTTTCTGGTCGGCTTGATGATGTTGGCTCACAGGTGTTTCTCCCTTTCTGGGCTGTACACCCGCGGCGCATTCTTCTGCGGCAGGTGGATGAGATTGAGGTTGTGGCGGCGGGCCCACTGCACCGCAAGGCCGGTGGGCGCCGACAGGCTGACGAGGGTCTGGATGCCGGCCCGCAGGACTTTCTGGATCAGTTCGAGGCTGCAGCGGCTGGTGACGATCGCCAGGCCGCCGGCTGTGGATATCTTTTGCCGCACCAGGCCGCCGATCAGCTTGTCGAGGGCGTTGTGCCGGCCGATGTCTTCGCGGCCCAGCAGCAGTTCGCCGTCGGCGTTCATGAACACGGCCGCATGCACCGCGCCGCAGTGCTGGCCCAGCGGCTGGAACTCGCCGATGCGCTGGCGCAGGCCGTCGAGCCAGTGCGGCGGCGGCAAGGGCACGCCGGGCAGCACCTGGAGTTCGGGCAGCGCCTGCTCCACCGCTTCCACTCCGCACAGCCCGCAGCCGCTGGTGCCGGCCAGTTGCCGACGCTGTTGCTTGAGGTTCCAGAAGGCGCGGTTGGCGATGGTCACCTGCGCGTACTGCGCCTGGCCCGAGCCGCTCAGTTGCAGGTCATAGATGTCGGTGGGGTCTTCGATGATGCCGCTGCCCAGGCTGAAGCCGACGATGAAGTCTTCCAGGTCGGTCGGGCTCACCAGCATGACGGCCTGGCTGATGCCGTTGTAGGCGATCGCCAAGGCGACTTCCTCGGCCAGGGCGGTGTCGGCCGATTCGCTTGGGGGAAGGTCGCTGTAGCTGTAGGTCCGGCTGGCGGCGGGCGCGCTCGTTTCGACAGCAGGCGCCGCGCAGGCAGGGCGCTTGGCGTTCATGGCATCACCGACGGATTGATCAACGTTAAGCCTAGGCGCGTCAAGTTGTCGCGTCTAATCGCTAGTGTCGATCTTTCGATAGATGCCGTCGATCAAGCGGCGGCGGGCGATGTTCGGTACAGCGCGAAGCAGGCCTCGGCCAGCGCCGAGCGGGGTGCCCCGCGCCGCATGATCAGGCCCAGCGGCGCGAGCGTGCGGGCGTTGTCGATCGGTTGCAGGCGCAGGTGATCGGTGAGGTTTTCCAGGCCACCGTCCAGCGGCATCACGGCGCAGCACAGGCCGCCGTGCACGGCCTGCAGTAATTGATGGACGGCGTCGGTCTGCAGCAGCGGCTGCGGGGTCAGGCCGCGGCTGTGGAAGTTGTGGTCGATGGACTGGCGAAAGTGCATGCCGCTGGTGAGCATGCCCAGCGGCAGTTCGATCAGCGACTCCCAGCTCAGCGGCGCCTCGCCGAAGCTGAAGAACCGCTGATCGTAGAGCAGGCCCATGCGGGTTTCGCTCAGTTCGAGGGACTCGAAGCGTTCGCCGTCCAGTCGGTCCAGGTAGGACACGCCCAGGTCGATGCGGTTGTTGGCCAGGTGTTCGAGGATCTGCTCGGAGCTGAGCGACGACAGCTCGAAGCGCAGGTCCGGGTGCTGCCCGTGCAGGCGGCGCATCAACGGCACGGCGTCGAAACTCGACAACGGCACGACCCCCAGCCGCAACGTGCCGATCAGGTTGCCGCGGCAGGCCGCCGCTTCGGCCTGCAAGCCGTCGTAGGCCGCCAGCACCGTGCGCGCCCAGGCCAGCACCCGCTCCCCCGGCGCGGTGAAGCCTTCGAAGCGCTGGCCACGGTTGACCAGCGGCAGGTCCAGCTCTTCTTCAAGGCTGCGCAGGCGCATCGACAGGGTCGGCTGGGTGACGTGGCAGCGGGCCGCGGCCTGGCCGAAGTGGCGGGTCTCGTCGAGGGCGATGAGGAATTTCAGCTGCTTGATGTCCATCTTCGCTCCAGGGCGCGGCTTTGGGGGGTGGGCGATTCTAACGCTTGCGCGGGGGCAGGGTCATTGGTCGGGCCGGAACCGGCTCCGTGCGGGGTGGTCTAGGCTTTGTCGACTGACCCTTTATTCCATGGAGAGAACACGATGAGCATTTTCAGTTTTGTGAAAGAGGCGGGCGAGAAACTGATCGACCTGCTGACGCCGGGCAACGCCAACGCCGGCGAACAGCTCAAGGATCACATCAGCAAGGTCGGCCTGGGCAACCCGAACGTCCAGGCGACCGTGGACGGCGACAAGGTCACGGTCACCGGCGAGGTGGCGAGCCAGGAAGAGAAGGAAAAGATCCTGTTGGCCCTGGGCAACATCGCCGGCGTCGGCAGCGTGGACGACCAGATCACCGTGACCGGGCCGGCCGCGTCGGCTGCGCGTTTCGTCACGGTGAAGAAGGGCGACACCCTCAGCGCGATCTCCAAGGCCGAGTACGGCGACGCCAACAAGTACAACAAGATCTTCGAGGCCAACAAGCCGATGCTGTCGCATCCGGACAAGATCTATCCGGGTCAGGTGCTGCGCATCCCCGAATGACCTTGTGGCGAGGGAGCTTGCTCCCGCTGGAGGCCGCAGGACTCCCGGTCTGGGGTCGCTGCGCAACCCGGCGGCAGAACGCTCTCTCGCCACAAAAGCTCAGAGGCCTGCGATCAGGTCCCGGTAATCCCCGACCGCCGCAAACTCCGCCGTGTCCTTCGGCCCCTTGCGGCTGTCCGGCTCCTTGACCGCCAGCAAGTGCGCCACGCCGAAGTCCCGGGCGCTGCGCAGGATCGGCAAGGTGTCGTCGATGAACAGGCTGCGTGCCGGATCGAACCGCAGATCCGCCTGCAGCGCGCCCCAGAACTGCGGGTTCTCCTTGGGGAAACCGTAATCGTGTGAGCTGATGAGCCGCTCGAAATAGGGCGCCAGCTCAATCCGCTCCAGTTTCAGCGACAGCGAGTCACGGTGCGCGTTGGTGATCATCACCACCCGCTTGCCGGCCCGCTTGATCGCCGCGAGAAAGGTGTCGGCATCCGGGCGCAGGGCGATCAGGTGCGCGGTCTCCTGTTTCAGTTCGCGCACCGACAGTTTCAGCTCGGCGCTCCAGAAGTCCAGGCAGTACCACTGCAGCTTGCCCGCGTTGCTTTCGAACAGCGGCTGCAGCTCCATCTGCGCCATGGCCAGGCTCATGCCGTGCAGTTCGGCGTAGCGCCGGGGCAGGTGTTCCAGCCAGAAATGGTTGTCGAAGTGCAGGTCCAGCAGCGTGCCGTCCATGTCCAGCAGAACGGTATCGATGTCGGACCATGGTAATGAAGGCATGGCAACGTCTCGGGCGGTAGAAAGATATCCGACGCAAACAATCGGAAAAGCCGCGTTATAGTAGCGCGTTCACGCCAAGGAGCTTCGCATGCGCCAGAAACCCACCGTACTCGCCCGCGAGATTGTCGCCACCAGCCGGCTGTTCTGCGTCGAAGAACTGAAGCTGCGTTTTGCGAACGGCGTGGAGCGCACCTATGAGCGCCTGGTCGGCAAGGGCGCCGGGTACGGCGCCGTGATGATCGTGGCGATGCTCGATGCCGAGCACGCGGTGCTGGTGGAGGAGTATTGCGGCGGCACCGACGCGTATGAAATGTCGCTGCCCAAGGGGTTGATCGAGCCCGGCGAAGACGTGCTGGCGGCGGCCGAGCGTGAGCTCAAGGAAGAGGCCGGCTTTGGCGCGCGTCAGCTGGAGCACCTGACCGAACTGTCGCTGTCCCCGGGCTACATGAGCCAGAAGATTCAGGTGGTGCTGGCCACCGACCTGTACGAAGAGCGCCTTGAAGGCGACGAGCCCGAGCCGATGCGGGTGGACAAGGTCAACCTGCGCGAGCTGTCGGCCCTGGCGCAGAACCCGAATTTCTCCGAAGGCCGTGCGCTGGCCGCCCTGTACCTGACCCGTGATCTGCTGACCCAGCGCGGTTTCTTCAAGCCATGAGTGAGAGCCCGATGAATCTTCCCCATCCGATGATGGCGCCGGTGGTCGAACTGGCCTTGCGCGCAGGCGAGGCGATCCTGCCGTTCTGGCGCGCCGGCGTGGCGGTCACCGCCAAGTCCGACGACTCGCCGGTGACCGCGGCGGATCTGGCTGCGCATCATGTGATCGCGGCGGGCCTGGCGGCGTTGGCGCCGGACATTCCGGTGCTGTCCGAAGAGGACGCCGACATTCCCCAGGCCGTGCGCGCCGGGTGGCAGCGCTGGTGGCTGGTGGATCCGCTGGACGGCACCAAGGAGTTCATCAGCGGCAGCGAAGAGTTCACCGTCAACATTGCCCTGATCGAGAACGGCCGGGTGGTGTTCGGCGTGGTGTCGATGCCGACCAGCGGGCGCTATTACGTCGGCGGCGCCGGGTTCGGTGCCTGGCGCGGCGACACGGGCGGCACGCCGCAGGCGATCCGGGTACGCGATGTGCCGGGGCCGGGCGAGGCGTTCACCGTGGTCGCCAGCCGTCGGCATTCCAGTCCGGAACAGGAGCGGCTGCTGGACGGGCTGAGCGCCAGCCTCGGTGAGCTGCAACTGGCGAACATCGGCAGTTCGCTGAAGTTCTGCCTGCTGGCCGAAGGGGCGGCGGACTGCTATCCGCGATTGGCGCCGACCTCTCAGTGGGACACGGCGGCGGCGCAAGGGGTGCTGGAAGGGGCGGGCGGCGAGGTGCTGGACCTGAACGGCGAAGCCTTCAGTTACCCGGCGCGGGAGTCGTTGCTCAACGGATTCTTCCTGGCGCTGCCGGCGAAGGCGGCGTGGCGCTCGAAACTGCTGGAGCTGGCCCGCGCCTGACGGGCGAGGGGCTTTTGTGGCGAGGGAGCTTGCTCCCGTCGGGTTGCGCAGCGACCCCAAGCCAGGAGTCCTGCGGCCTCCAGCGGGAGCGAGCGCCCTCGCCACAGGGGGCTTCAGCGATGCAGGACGTATTGGCCGGTGAAGGTCACCGCGTCCTCATCGCTCCCCGCATTGACGATCCGCGTGTGCAGCGTCAACCGTGCGCGCCCGTAACGCCGGTACATCGCCAGGAACCTCTTCCACACCGCCGCACCCGGCGCCGGGCAGAGGGCGATGGCGTCGCCGGTCACCGGCAGGGGATAGCTGATCTGCCCTTCCTGGATCACGATGTGGCCGTCGGCGATGCCTTCCTCTTTCAGCCGCAGGTGCAGCCAGCCCCAACCGGCCAGCACCGCGCCGCAGTAGAGGCTGCCGCCGAACATGGTGCTCTTGTGGTTGACGTTGGCCTCCAGCGGCAGGTGCAGGCGCAATTGCCGCTCATGCCAGTCGAGCACCTTGAGGCCCATGTCCCGGGTCAGCGGGATGTCGTGATGGAGGACGGATTCCAGGTAGCGGCTGTCGTGGCTCATGCCCGATCCCCTTGCGGCAGCGTGTGGGCGGAAAGGCGGTTCATTCGGATTCCTCGGAATGGCCGGCGCTGTCGGCGAAGTTCAGGCCGTGCTTGCGCAGCTTGTCGTGGAGGGTCTTGCGCGGGATGCCCAGGGCTTCGGCCAGGCTGCGCACCGAGCTGTGGGAGCGGGCCAGTTCGGCGGCGATCAGCGACTTCTCGAAGTTTTCCACTTGCTCGCTGAGGCCGGCGCCGACCGCTCCGGCGGTCGGGCTGCCCTGGCCGCCGGTCTCCGAGTTGTCCAGCGCCAGTTCCAGTCCGAGGGCAAAGCGTTCCGCCGCGTTCTGCAGCTCGCGCACATTGCCCGGCCACGGATGGCGCAGCAACAGGGCGCGCTGGGCCGGTTGCAGCTCGTGGGGAGGCAGGCCATGGCGGGCGCTGGCTTCGTCGGCGTAATGCTGGAACAGCACCAGCACGTCCTCGCCGCGTTCGCGCAGCGGGGGAATGCGCAACGGCGCGACGTTGAGGCGGTAGTACAGGTCGGCGCGGAAGCGCCCCTGATCGGCGGCCTGACGCAAATCTTCCTTGGTCGCGGCGATGACGCGGATGTCCAGCGGGATCAACTGATTGCCGCCCAGGCGCTCGACCACCCGTTCCTGCAGCATGCGCAGCAGCTTGACCTGCACGTCCAGGCTCATGCTTTCGATTTCGTCGAGGAACAGCGTGCCGCCGTTGGCGAACTCGAACTTGCCGATCCGGCGTTTCTGCGCGCCGGTGAAGGCGCCGGGCTCATGGCCGAACAGTTCGCTTTCCACCACCGACTCGGCCAGGGCGCCGGCGTTGATCGCCACGAACGGGCCGTTGCGCCGGCCCGACAGGTCGTGCAGGGCACGGGCGACGACTTCCTTGCCGGCGCCGGTCTCGCCGAGGATCAGCACGTCGGCCTTGGTCGCTGCCAGCGCGCCGATCTGTTCGCGCAGGCGCAGCATCGGCGCCGAGTGCCCAACCAGCCGCGCGCTCAGCTCGTTGCGGTCGCTGAGCGCCAGCCGCAGGCTGCGGTTGTCCAGCACCAGGCGGCGCAAGGCCAGGGCGCGGCGCACGCTGTCGAGCAGGGCGTCGCTGGCGAAGGGTTTTTCCAGGAAGTCATAGGCACCGGCGCGCATCGCCTGCACTGCCAGCGGCACGTCGCCGTGGCCGGTGATCAGCAGCACCGGCAGTTCCGGATCCAGAGCGTGCAGTTCGGTCAGCAGCTCCAGGCCGTCCATGCCGGGCATGCGGATGTCGCTGACCACCACGCCCGGCCAGTCGCGCTCCAGTTGCGTGGCCAGGCCGTTGGCCTCTGACAGCGACAGGACTTTCAGGCCGGCCAGGTCCAGGGTCTGGCCGAGGGCCTGGCGCAGGTGCGGATCGTCGTCGATCAGCAGCACCTGGATGCGGTTGTCGATGGTCATGCGCTACGGTCCTCGGACGGTTGCAGGCTGACGCCGGGCGCTCCGGCGCGCAGCCGCAGGGTGATCAGGGCGCCGCCTTCCTTGTGGTTGGCGAACGACAGTTCGCCGCCGAAGGCGCGCATCAGGGTGTCGCAGATCGCCAGCCCCAGGCCGAGGCCCTGGGTGCGGGTCTTGGTGGTGTAGAAGGGCTCGCTGGCGCGGCCGAGGGCTTCCATGCAGAAGCCGGGGCCGTTGTCGCGAATGTACAGGTTGACGCCGTCGCCGGTGGATTCGGCACTCAGCCACAGTTTGCGCGGCGGGCCCTTTTCGGTCAGCGCGTCGAGGGCGTTGGCCAGCAGGTTGCCGAGCACCTGGCGCAGGCGGGTTTCCCCGGCCTCCACCCACAAGGTGGCGGCGGGCAGGTCGCGGATCAGTTCGACGTCCATGCTCCTTCGGCGCTTGGCCAGCAGCGCCAGGGCGTCGTCCAGCGCCGGCTGCAGGGCGACGCTTTCCGGGGCGTGGCGGTCGCGGCGGGCGAAGGCGCGCAGGTGGGCGATGATCGAGGCCATGCGCCCGGTCAGTTCGCTGATCAGCTTGAGGTTGCCGCGGGCGTCGTCGGTGCGCTGGTGGTCGAGCAGCACCTCGGCGTTCTCGGCGTAGCTGCGGATCGCCGCCAGCGGCTGGTTGAGCTCGTGGCTGATGCTCGCCGACATCGTCCCCAGCGCCGACAGCTTGCCGGCCTGCACCAGGTCGTCCTGGGCCCGCACCAGTTCCTGCTGGGCGTGCTCGCGCTCCAGCACTTCCTGCTTGAGCCGCCGGTTGAGCCCTTCGAGGTCGCTGGTGCGCTCGGCCACCCGGCCCTCCAGCTCACGCCGGGCCTTGCCTTCGAACGCGATCCGTTCCAGGTAGTGCCGGCGCCGCTGCATCATCAGCCCGAGCAGCAGCATCACCACCAGCAGCGTGGCGCCGCCGATCGCCACCACGGTGCGCACGGGCCGGTCGATCAGGGTGCGCGGCGCGAGGATGCTGACGCTCCAGCCGGTTTCGGTGATTTCCCGGGTCTGGGTCAGCCACGCCGTGGGGCTGAGGTTCAGCGGGCGCGGATCGCGGGTCGGGTAGGGCTGGATCGCGGTGATCGCCGTGCGCTCGCTGTCGCTCAGGGGCCGGGTCGAGCGGAAGCGCCATTCCGGGCGCGAGGTGAGAATGACCACGCCGTTGTGGTCGGTCACCAGCAACTGCTCGGGCGTCTTGCCCCAGAGGCTTTCGGTGTGGTCGAGGTCGACCTTGATCACCAGCACGCCGATGGTCTTGTCGCCCGCGCGCACGGCGGCGGCGAAGAAGTAGCCGCGCTTGGCCGAGGTGGTGCCCAGGCCGAAGAAGCGTCCGAGGTGCCCGGCCATGGCTTCGCTGAAATAGGGCCGGAAGGAGAAATTGCGGCCGACGAAACTGTCGTGCTTGTCCCAGTTCGACGCGGCCAGGGTCTTGCCGGTGGTGTCCATCAGGTACATGACTTCGGCGCCGGTCTGGGCGGCGATGTTCTTGAGCAGACGGTTGGCGTTGGCCTGGGTGTCGCCGTCGTCGGGGGCCGCGAGCATGGCGCGCAGGGCCGGCAGGTCACCGAGGATCTGCGGCAGCACTTCGTAGCGGTGCAGGGTGCCCAGCAGGTTGGCGACGTAGAGATCCAGCGTCTGGCGGTTCTGGCCGGCCAGTTCGCTGCGGTAATAACGCTCGGCCAGATGCTCCAGCGGCCACAGCAACGGGGCCAGGCACAGGGCCAGCAGGGCGAGGCTGCGCCAGCGGGGCCGGCGGGGGAGGGTCGGAGTCATGGGCATCGTGCGCCTTTGGGTACAGGCGCATTATGCCTAGGCCGACGGCGGCAGTCTGCGCGCCGGTTGTCCGGGGCGCAGCGCCGCTGAAGATTCACGCGGCGATTCAGGAAAAGACGTCGGCGTCCTTGAGCAAGGCGCCGGCCTGATCCTTGGCGGACAGCTTCGGAGCCTCCTCCAGTTGCCAGTCGATGCCCAGGTCCGGATCGTCCCAGCGAATGCTGCGCTCGGCCGACGGCGTGTAGTAGTTGGTGGTCTTGTAGAGGAATTCGGCGAACTCGCTCAGCACCACGAAGCCGTGGGCGAAGCCTTCCGGCACCCAGAGCTGGCGATGGTTGTCGGCGGACAGGCGCACCGCCACCCACTTGCCGAAATGCGGCGAACTGCGACGGATGTCCACCGCCACATCGAGCACTTCGCCGACGGTGACGCGGACCAGTTTGCCCTGGGTGTTTTCCAGCTGGTAATGCAGGCCGCGCAAGACACCTTTCTGCGAGCGGGAATGGTTGTCCTGGACAAACTGCGTGTCCAGCCCGGTCGCGTCCTGGAAGGCCTTGGCATTGAAGCTTTCGTAGAAGAAGCCGCGTTCGTCGCCAAACACCTTGGGTTCGATGATCAGAACACCAGGCAGGTCGGTGGTGATTACATTCATGGGGGTTTCCAGTGACAGGTGTGAATGGGCGACATTCTTGCGCAAAGCGCCGGCCGGCGCGAGTGCCGAAGCACGGACGGGGCCGGATCCGCCGCGCAACGGGATGATCGGAGGGGGTTGCAGATCGCCCGAAGCAGTGGCGATATAGGCGCCTAATAAAATTCCGGGGGTCGTTCCATGTCGTTCGCCACATTGATTCATCGCGCCAGTCTGCCCAGCCCGCAGGTCTCTGCGGAACAGGCCCTGCAACTGTTGATGGAGCATTACGGGCTGAGCGGTGTGCTGCACCCCTTGGGCAGCCAGCAGGACCTCAACTTCCGGGTCGACGCCGGGCACGGGCGGTTCGTGCTCAAGATCTGCCGCGGCGATTACTCGCTGGTGGAGCTGCAGGCCCAGCACGCCGGCCTCAAGTACCTCGCCGAACACTGCGCCGTGCCGGTGCCCCGGGTGATCCCGGCGCGCAACGGCGAGGGCCTCTTGACGCTGAACGTCGGCGGCGAGGCGATGCATGTGCGGCTGCTCGATTACATCGAAGGCCAGGCGCTGACCGCGTTCGGGCATCTGGGGCACGAGGTGGTGGCCGGCTTCGGCCGGCTCTGCGGCGAGATGGACCTGGCCCTGGCCGGGTTCGACCATCCGGGGCTTGAGCGCACATTGCAGTGGGATGCCCGGCACGCTGGCGCCTTGACCGAACATTTGTTGCCGGTGATCGGCGACGAAGCGCAGCGCGCGCTGATCGCCGATGCGGCGGCGCAGGCCCAACACCGGTTGCAGCCGTTGCTGGAGCGCTTGCCGGTGCAGGCGATCCACATGGACATCACCGACGACAATGTGGTCTGGCAGCGGGATGCCCGGCGTCAGTGGCAGTTGCAGGGGGTCATCGATTTCGGCGACCTGGTGCGCACCTGGCGCATCACCGACCTGTCGGTGACCTGCGCGGCGCTGCTGCACCATGCCGAGGGCGACCCGTTCGTGATCCTGCCGGCGGTGCGGGCCTACCACGCGGTCAACCCGCTGCTGCCCGAAGAATTGCAGGCCCTGTGGCCGCTGATCGTGGCCCGGGCGGCGGTGCTGGTGCTCAGCGGCGAGCAGCAAGTCAGCATCGACCCCGGCAACGCCTACAGCCGCAACAACCTGGCCCATGAATGGGAGATTTTCCGGGTCGCCACCTCGGTGCCGTTCGCCCTGATGGAGGCTGCGATTCTCGCGGCGGCAGGGCAGGCCTTGCCGGCCGCCGGCGGCGACGGTTTTGCGCCGCTGCTGCCGGGCCTGGTCGGGCGCGAGTTCGCGCTGATCGACCTTGGCGTGCTGAGCCCGCACTTCGAGGCCGGCAATTGGGAGCAGGCCGGCATCGATCAGCGCCTGCTGGATGAAGCCGCCGCCGTGCACGGGCTGGCGGCCAGCCGTTACGGGCAGTACCGCTTGTCGCGCACCCGGCCCGATTGCGCCGATGAGCCGGACACCTTCCCGCTGCACGTCGAACTGCGCGTGCCGGAAGGCTCGGTGGTGCAAGCGCCGTTTGCCGGTGCGCTCCACCTGGCGGCGGACGGTTCGTGGCGTCTGGACGGCCCGCAAGCGAGCGTGCGCCTGTGGGGGGTGGCTTCTTCGCTGCACAACGGTGCGGCACTGGTCAAAGGCCAGGTGCTGGGAACGGCCGGCGGCGCCTTGACCGTGCAGCTGCTGCGGGACGCGCAACTGGAGGCGCCGCTGTTCTGCACGCCTTCGCGCGCACCGGCCTGGCAGGCCTTGTGCCCATCGCCGGCGGCGCTGCTGGGGCTGGCCTGCGACGCCGAGCCGGAACTGGACGCGAAGACCCTGCTGGAGCGCCGCGACGCGAGTTTCGCCCGCACCCAGAAGCACTATTACGTCGACCCGCCGCGCATCGAGCGCGGCTGGCGCAACCACCTGATCGACATGCAGGGCCGCTCCTACCTCGACATGCTCAACAACGTCGCCGTGCTTGGCCACGGCCACCCGCGCATGGCCGAGGTCGCCCGACGCCAGTGGTCGTTGCTCAACACCAACTCGCGGTTCAACTACGCGGCGGTCGCCGAGTTTTCCGAACGGCTGCTGAAGCTGGCGCCGGAAGGCATGGACCGGGTGTTCCTGGTCAACAGCGGCAGCGAGGCCAACGACCTGGCGATCCGCCTGGCATGGGCCTACAGCGGCGGGCGCGACCTGATCAGCGTGCTGGAGGCCTATCACGGCTGGACGGTGGGGGCGGACGCGGTGTCGACCTCCGTCGCCGACAACCCGCGGGCCCTCGAAAGCCGCCCGGACTGGGTGCACCCGGTGACGGCGCCGAACACTTACCGCGGCGAGTTCCGCGGGCCGGATTCGGCGCCGGACTACGTGCGCAGCGTCGAGCATCAATTGGCCCGCCTCGACGAACAGAAACGGCAACTGGCCGGGTTCATCTGCGAGCCGGTCTACGGCAACGCCGGGGGCATTTCGTTGCCGCCGGGCTATCTGAAGACCGTCTACGGATTGGTGCGCGACCGCGGCGGCGTGTGCATCGCCGACGAAGTGCAGGTCGGCTACGGGCGCATGGGCCATTTCTTCTGGGGCTTCGAAGAGCAGGGCGTGGTGCCGGACATCATCACCATGGCCAAGGGCATGGGCAACGGCCAGCCGTTGGGCGCGGTGATCACCCGCCGGGAGATCGCGGAAGCGCTGGAGAACGAAGGCTATTTCTTCTCGTCCGCCGGCGGCAGCCCGGTGAGCTGCCAGATCGGCATGGCGGTGCTGGACGTCCTGGAGCAAGAGAAGCTCTGGGAAAACGCCCAGGTGGTCGGCGGGCATTTCAAGGCGCGGCTGGAGGCGCTGATCGACAAGTATCCGCTGGTCGGCGCGGTGCACGGCTCCGGGTTCTACCTGGGGCTTGAGCTGGTGCGCGACCGCGAGACCCTGGAGCCGGCGACCGGGGAAACCATGCGCCTGTGCGACCGGCTGCGGGAGCTGGGGATCTTCATGCAGCCGACCGGCGATGACCTGAACATCCTCAAGATCAAGCCGCCGATGGTCACCTCGCGCCAGAGCGTGGACTTCTTCGTCGACATGCTGTCGAAGGTGTTCGACGAGGGACTGTGAAGCCCCGTCCTCTGTAGGTGCGAGCAGGCTCGCTCCTACAGGGGTTCAGTCCGATTAATATCGATTAAATTTCATAGCCTTAAGGTACATGGCATTCATTTGGCTTTTAATGCCGATTTTTATCGGTTATAAAGTCGCCAATGCTCCGGCGTAGGTCCGGTGCCCGTGTTTTCTCCCGAAGGTTTCCCGGAGTCCAGACCACCATGACCACACTGAAAAGCACACCCCGCGCCGACGGTTTCCACATGCCGGCCGAATGGGCGCCGCAAACCCAGACCTGGATGATCTGGCCCGAGCGTCCGGACAACTGGCGCCTGGGCGGCAAGCCCGCGCAGGCCGCCCACGCGGCGGTGGCCAAGGCCATCGCCCGTTTCGAGCCGGTGACCGTGGCGGTGTCCGCCGCCCAGTACGAGAACGCCCGCGCCCGCCTCGACGTGCCGAACATCCGTCTGGTCGAGATGTCCAGCGATGACGCCTGGGTGCGCGACAGCGGCCCGACCTTCGTGATCAACGGCAGCGGCGAAGTGCGCGGCGTGAACTGGGACTTCAACGCCTGGGGCGGCTTCGACGGCGGCCTGTACTCGCCGTGGAACCGTGATTCCCAGGTCGGCGGCAAGATCCTCGAGATCGAGCGCAGCCCGCGCTACCGCACCGAGGGCTTCGTGCTGGAAGGCGGTTCGATCCACGTCGACGGCGAAGGCACCGTGATCACCACCGAAGAGTGCCTGCTCAACCGCAACCGCAACCCGCACCTGGGCCGTGAAGAGATCGAAGCGGTGCTCAGCGCCAACCTGTCGGTGGACAAGGTCATCTGGCTGCCGGACGGCCTGTACAACGACGAGACCGACGGCCATGTGGATAACTTCTGCTGCTATGTGCGCCCGGGCGAAGTGCTGCTGGCCTGGACCGACGATCCGCAGGACCCGAACTACCCGCGCTGCCAGGCGGCGATGAACGTGCTGCAGAGCAGCACCGACGCCAAGGGCCGCCCGTTCACGGTGCACAAGATGCCGATCCCGGGGCCGCTGTACGCGACCGAAGAGGAATGCGCCGGCGTCGACCCGGTGGACGGCACCCAGGAGCGCAACCCGAGCGTGCGCCTGGCCGGCTCCTACGTGAACTTCCTGATCGTCAACGGCGGCATCATCGCGCCGAGCTTCGACGATCCGATGGACGGCCCGGCCAAGGAGATCCTGCAGAACCTGTTCCCGCAGCACGAGGTGGTGATGGTGCCGGGCCGCGAACTGTTACTGGGAGGCGGTAACATTCACTGCCTTACCCAGCAGCAGCCTGCCCCGCACAAAGAGTGAGTGCGGATGTAACAGCTTGAGTTGATTGGAGAATCGCTCAGGCCCCGATCCGGCCTCGTCGCCCAAAGAGAAACCCGCAGCCCGTCAGGACCGCGGGTTTCTTTATGGCCGCCGGTCGGAGATTTACAGAATCTGGCATAGCTCTTGTATCGCTCATGGGGCACTAGGGAGGGGGGAGAACCTCAACGGTTCTGTCATAAACCTTGGATAACTTAGCCGCTCACGAACGGGGAGAGAGCGCTGAAATGAACGCCGAAGTGAACGTAATCAGCGAGCGGACGTTGCATCCCATGGCTGTAAACACTGAGTCGCTCCAGATTGTCGCGCACTGGTTGAAGTCCAATGGAACGCGTCAGATCAGGGAACCTGATCCGCGCCGGATGATGATCGAGCGTTACCCCGCTGGCCTGTTCAGCGAGGCGGAACTGGAAGCGTTGTGGGATGTGATGGAAGGATAAGAAGAACGACATAGGGATGGGTGAGAGCGCTGCCGGGAGGGCGGCGCTTTTTTTTGCCTGCGGGAAGGGCGGGCTTCCCCGGGGTGTCCTTTAAGACGCCTTCGCCAGCAGGCTGGCTCCCACAGGGTTGCGGGATGACCGCAAAGCTATGGTCACCGCAAGACAATGTGGGAGCCAGCCTGCTGGCGATGGCGGCGGGTCAGCCGGAAATGCCCCGAAGGGCACACCGGCGGCCCGATGCTCAGAAGCTGTACGTGCCGGTGACCACCAGGCTGCGCGGCGCACCCGGCTGGATCTGGAACGCACTGGTGGCCGACGAGTAGTACTCGCGGTCGGTGATGTTGTTCAGCGCCGCGCGCACGTCCCAGTCCTTGTGGCGGTAGCCGGCCAGGGCGTCCCAGCGGCCGTAGCCCGGCAGCACCGTGGTGTTGGCGTTGTCGGCGTAGCGCTGGCCGACCAGGGTCAGGCCGGTTTCGGCGTACCAGCCAAGCTCCGGTTTCCAGGTCAGGAACAGGCTGCCGTTGTGCTTGGCCACGTTGTTCACGCGCTTGCCTTCCAGGCCGTTGTTGTCCTTCTCGATGGTCGCGTCCTGCACGCCGACGCCGCCGCGCACGTACCAGTTGCCGGTGATCTTGCCGGTGCCGGTCAGCTCGATCCCGCGCGAGCGCTGCAGGCCGCTGAGCACGGTCAGGGTCGGGTCGTTCGGGTCGGTGGTGCGGCGGTTGTAGAGTTCCAGCTCGTAGACCGCCAGGGTGGTGCTCAGGCGGTCGTCCAGCCAGTCGCTCTTGACCCCGATTTCCTTCTGCTTGGTCAGTTCCGGGCTCAGGTCGTTGCCGTTGCCCGCCGCGCCCGGCGTGATGCCGATCAGGCCGCCGCCGACCGGCGAGAAGGTCTTGGTCCACGAGGCGTAGAACGAGTGGTTCTGCAAAGGCGTCCAGACCACGCCGAAACGCGGGCTGGTGCTGTGGCTGTCGCGGTCTTCGGAAATGTTGCGCAGCTTGTTGGTCGACTCGATGTCGAAGGTGTCGTAGCGCAGGCCCGCCAGCAGTTGCCATTGGTCGTTCAGGCGCAGTTGGTCCTGCACGTACACGGCGCGGCTTTCGACCTCGGTGTGGCTGCTGCTGGAGACCTGCATGCGCCCGGTGTGGCGCAGGTCGCGGTCGGGGCTGTACAGGTCCAGGCCCGGCACCGGCGAGCTGCCGCGCCCGGAAGTGGCGGCGTTGTACAGCGTCGGGTCGCGGCGCTGGCTGCCGGTCTCGATCCCGGTCAGCAGGCGGTGCTCGAGGCCGAACGTCTCGAAGCCGCCCTCCAGCTCAAGGTTGTTGTAGATGTTGCGGGTGGTCAGATCCTGCTGCCAGTGCTGGCGGGTGACCTTGTTGGTCTTCTTGTCGAAGCCGGTGAGGTAGGTGTTGTCGAAGTCGCTGTCGAGCTTGAACACGCCGAGGGTGTGGCGCAGTTGCCAGTTGTCGCTCAGTTCATAGCTCAGGCGCGAGCGCAGGGATTGCGTCTTGTCGTCGATGAAGTCGTGGTCGTTGCCGTAGGTGGTGTCCCGGCCGACGTCGGCGGGGCGTCCGTCGATGCCCGGGATGCCGCGGTCCGGCGTGCGGTTGTAGCGGCTGTATTCGTACTGCACCAGCCAGTTCAGGTCCGGCGTCAGTTGCCAGCTCATCGACGGGGCGAACAGCTGGCGGTTGCCGCTGACGCCGTCGCGGAAGCTGTTTTCGTCCATGTTGCCCATGTTCAGGCGCAGGCTGATGTTTTCGCTCGGGTCGGCGCTGAGGTCGGCGTACAGGCTGCGCAGGTCTTCGCTGCCGCCCTGGGCCTCGATGGTCGAGCGGCGTCCGGCTTCCGGCGCCTTGCTCACCCGGTTGACGATCCCGCCCTGGCTGCCGCGGCCGTAGAGCACGGCGGCCGGGCCCTTGAGCACTTCGACGCGTTCGATGTTGTGCAGGTCGCGCTTGTACTGGCTGTCGTCGCGGATGCCGTCCAGATAGAAGTCGTTGCTGGCGTCGAAGCCGCGGATGCGCAGGCTGTCGAACCGGGTGTCGCCGCCGTTGCTGACGTTGGGGATGCCGCTCAGCGCGTCGCCCAGGTCATTGGTGCCGTAGTCGGCGACGTTGGAGGTCTTGATCGAGTCGATCGCCTGAGGCACGTAACGCACAGGCGTGGCGGTGCGGGTCGCGGTGCTGCTGACTTTCACGCGTGGATCGTCAACCTGCGACTCGGCGCTGATCGAGGTGGCGGGCAATTCGGTCGCGGAGTAGGCGAAACCGGAGGACAGGACGGCGGAAAGCCCGAGGGTGACGGGCGTAAGACGGAACGGGGCAGGCATTGAAAAGCGCATCCGAAAGGGTGGAGGATTCTGAACGCGCGAATGGTAATGCTTTGCATTTGCTTTCGTTAATGATTCGTTAAAAGTTCCTTTGTTTGATTGTTTCAATTTATTTCAACGCTGATACAAAGCCGTTATGGCGCCATTCGACCGATTCAGGAAACAGACTGAAAGCGATTCCGGCGTTTTTCGGCAACCGCTGGAGCACTAATCTGCCGCCATCGATTTTTCCCACCTTTGATGCCGGAGTTTCCGATGATCCTTCACTACATTTACGACCCGCTGTGCGGCTGGTGCTACGGCGCCGAACCGCTGGTCCAGGCCGCGCAGACAGTGCTGCCGGTGATTGCCCACGGCGGCGGCATGATGACCGGCGCCCAGCGCCAGGCCGTCTCGCCGCAGTTGCGCAATTACGTCATGCCCCACGACCGGCGCATCGCCGAGTACACCGGCCAGCCGTTCGGCGAGGCGTACTTCGAGGGGCTGCTGCGCGACCATACGGCGGTCTTCGATTCCGTGCCGCCGATCGCCGCCGTGATGGCCGCCGAACAACTGGATGGACGCGGCCTGGTGCTGCTCGGACGCCTGCAGACCGCCCACTACGTGGAAGGCCGGCGGATCGCCGATGAAGCCGTGCTGATGGAACTGGCGGCCGAGCTGGGTTTCGATCCGGCCGCTTTCCGGGCTGCTTTCGCGTCCGCCGACACCGGTGGCCACATAAAGGAAAGCCGCGCGCTGCTGGCGACGCTCCACGGCAACGGTTTCCCGACCTTCGCGCTGGAGCAGGACGGCCAGTTCGCCCTGATCGACATCGGCCCCTGGCTGGGCAAGCCGCAGGCCTTCGCCCAATGGCTGGGCGAGTCCTTGCCGAACGCAGCAGAGTCACCGTCATTGCCGGTCTGCGGGCTCGACGGCTGCGCTTGAGGACGCGCGGGATTCCCTGAGCGCTGTCATTTATGTGCACGCCGCTATCGCAAAAATTACGTTTTTTAGACGATTTTTGCCTATTTACAGACGATTCTTGAAATTGACACATTGTTCAGGGCGCGGCTACGATTCGGCCCAACGCCTGTGGCCAACCGCCATGACTCAAGAACAATAAGAAGGCCCGACACGGTTTTGCCGTGGGCGGGCCTTTTTGTTCCGGGATGAAAAAAGAGTGCGATAGCGCCGTTTCAGCCGTTCGACACAGCGCGTTTCAACCCGTAATAAGGAAAACAAAATGTTGAACAAGCGGATCAGTCTGATCGCATTGGGGATGTTGAGCGCCACTCAGGCCATGGCTAACGACCAGGCCGAGTCCAAGGGTTTTGTTGAAGACAGCAGCCTCAAAGTGCTGCTGCGCAACGCCTACATCAATCGTGACTACAAAGACGGCAACAAGGACAAGTCCGAGTGGGGCCAAGCGGCCATCGGTACGTTCTCGTCCGGCTTCACCCAAGGCACCATCGGTGTGGGTGTGGACGCCTTCGGCCTGTACGCGCTGAACCTGGAGCGCAACGAAAAACGCAGCGGCGCCCAAGGCATCGACTTCTTCAAGAAGGGCGACAGCGGCGACCCGGCCAACGACCTGTCCAAGGGCGGCGCGGCGGTGAAATTCCGTCTGTCCAACACCGTGCTGACCTACGGTGACCAGATGCCGGCCCTGCCGGTGCTGAACTACGACAACTCGCGTCTGCTGCCGGAAAGCTACACCGGTACCCTGATCACCTCCAAGGAGATCAAAGGCCTGGAGCTGAACGCCGGCCGTTTCACCGCCGAATCGCGCAAGAGCGCCGAAGGCCGTGACAGCGGTGGCCTGAAGTCGATCAACGTGTTGGGCGGCAGCTATCAGTTCACTGAACAGTTCAAGGCTGCGCTGTACGCTTCCGACGTCGAAGATGTGCTGAAGAAGCAATACGTGAACGCCAACTACGTGTTCCCGATCGACAAGGATCAGTCCCTGACCCTGGACTTCAACGGTTACCGCACCAAGCTGGACAACTCCTATGTCCGCGAGAACGGCTACACCGGCGACGACAACAAGATCTGGAGCCTGGCGGCGACCTTCGCCACAGGTCCCCACTCGTTCACCGTGGCGCACCAGCGCTCCACCGGCGACAGCAACCTGGGCTACGCCTACGGCGGCTACCAGAAAGGCCAGAACCGCATCGGCGACGGCGGCAACACCATCTACCTGGCCAACTCCTACTGGTCGGACTTCAACGCTGAAGACGAGCGCAGCTGGCAGCTGGGCTACGGCCTGGACTTCGGCGCCTTCGGCGTGCCGGGCCTGAGCTACAACTTCGCTTACGTGCGTGGCGACAACATCACCACCTCCACCAGCGAAGGCGGCACCGAGCGCGAAATCTTCAACCAGTTCAAGTACGTCGTGCAGAGCGGTCCGGCCAAGGACCTCAGCGTGAAACTGCGCAGCTCGATCCTGCGCGTGTCGCAGAAGTCCAGCGAGTACAACATCGGCGGCAACGAACTGCGTGTGTTCGTGGATTACCCGATCAACATCTTCTGATGATCGCTTAAGCTGCAGACATGGAAAAAACCCCGACCGGTTCGGGGTTTTTTTTCGGCCCGTTTTTGATGAAAAAGGCGAAAAAGACGCCTTTCGACCCCTTCAAACTGCATTTGAAGGTGCTTCAAAAGCCGTTTCAAACAGGGCTTCAAATGCCTGAAATTCTTTCTCATGGACGCAAATTCTCCACCCTCTAGATTAGGGCGTTCAATGCAACGGAGAATTTGGCAATGATCGTTTTGAACAGAGAAGTGGGCGAATCGCTACGGCGCGACAAGTATGTCAACGTCCAGGGTGGTGACTTCAATCTCTACGGTCATTTCGCCGACTTCGTCAGACTGACCAAAAGTTGGGAAAACATGGAACCTGACAGTTATTACGGTCAGGCCGACGCCGGCATGCGCTACCGTCGCTACAGCGACTTCGAGTACAACCCCAAGACCCGCGAACTGCGTCAGCTGGAGCACCGCGCCTATGTGCAGTCCAAGGCCAACAACAGTTACGTGGGCGGCGTCGTGCGGCACTTCCAGGACTTCTCCGACGAAGTCATCACTTCGCCGGTGATGCGCAGCCTGATCGACACCGACTTCGAGGTTTACAAGAACGTGCTGCCGGAAGAGCTGCACGAGGAGATCTGGCAGTGCCAGATCCACCAGATCCGCATCGAGATCAAGCCCGGCAAGCAACTGGAGATCACGCCGGAAGGCATCCACTGCGACGGCTACCCGTTCAGCGGCGTGCACTTCTGGGGGCGCAACAACGTCGACGGCGCCGAAAGCCGCCTGTACGACATCCATGAGCACCAACTGGCGTCGACCACCTACCAGGAAATCCTCGACACCACCTACTTCCTCGACCGCGACATGCGCCACTACGTGACACCGGCGCGCAACACCCACTCGGACGCCATGGCGTACCGGCAGATCCTGGCGATTTCCTTCTCGCGGCCCGGGACCGCTTTCGACATTGTTCGCTAATCAGATCACCCCCATCGACGGCGTCGAATGCTCGACGCCGGTGGTGCTGCGACGCGCCACCGCCAAGGATGCGCAGCGCATGGAGCGCTTCTTCCGCCAGTTCGACGAAGTGTCCTTCTGCGAATGGCAGGACGCCAAGTGCCTGCGCGGCGTGCTGATCCAGAAGACCACCACGGCGTACCTCGCCTTCGACGTCGAAGGCGAGATCGTCGGCGCGGTGCTCGGCGGCATGCTCGGCAGCCGCGGCACCATCAACCACCTGGCGGTCAGCCTGCGCTACCGCAGCCAGGGCGTCGGCCAGCGGCTGGTGGAGGCGGCGTCGTCCGACATGAAGCGTGTCGGCGTGCTGCGGATGTTTCTGTTCGTCGACGATGCTAACCTCGCGGGCAAGCGTTTTTGGACGGCCCAGGGTTTTTGCGAACCTCACGGCGAACGGACTTACGAGAGGGATCTATGAATGAAACGTCCGGCAGTGCGCCGCTGATGGCCGACCGTCAGCCGTCGCGCACGTTCGCCGAAGCCAGCCCGGTGGTGGCCGGCTACTTCACGGTGTCGTTCGTGTTCGGGCTGATGGCGGTCAACGCCGGGCTGCCGCTGTGGCTGCCGGTGGCGATGTGCCTGTTCGTGTATGCCGGGGCTTCGCAGTTCGCGGCGCTGGCGCTGATCAGCAGCGGGGCGTCGCTGACCACCATCGTGCTGACCACTTTCCTGATCAACGCGCGGCACATGCTGATGTCGGTGTACATGGCCAAGGCCCTGCGCGCGCTGGGCCTGAGCCGCATGGAGCGCTGGTGCTACGCCGGCGGGCTGACCGACGAATCGTTCGCCTTCCACAGCGTGAAGCTGGGCAACGGCGCACCGGTGAACGTGCGTTACCTGATTGGTTTCAACCTGTTCTGCCACACCTCATGGGTGCTCGGCGGGCTGCTCGGGGCGGTCTGCGCGCAGTACGCGGCGCACCTGATCAAGTACCAGCTCGACTACGCCCTGACTGCGATGATGCTCTACGTGCTGGTCTCGCTGTGCAACACCCGGAAAAAACTCGTCGCCGCCCTGGCCGCCGTGCTGTGCATGGGCGCACTGAGCCTGGTGGGCACTTCGCCGTTCAACGTTTTCATCGCCACGTTCGTGGGCTGCGGGGTGGGTGTATGCCTGACCAAACGTTCCTGATGCTGGTGGTGGCGCTGATGATGGCCGTGACCTTCCTGCCGCGGGCCCTGCCGCTGCAGGTCAATACCGAGCACTGGCCACCCTTCGTGGCGCGGGCGCTGGAATACCTGCCGGTGGCGATCGTCGCTGCGATCAGCCTGACTCCCTTGTTGATCAAGGACCAGCGCATACAGCTCGACCGCCCGGAATTCTATGCCGCGATTCCGACGTTGTTATGTGCGTATTTCAGCAAAAACCTCTTTCTCAGTGTGGCGGTTGGGACGGCTGCGTACATTGCGCTCGGCTCGTTCATGTAGCGGCAGATCGACCACGTCGTTCAGCGCCTGGCCGGACAGGTCCGGGTTGTTCACCGCCAGGCGCACTTCGAGGAAATCCTCGAACCCGGGGAAAATCGTCAGGCCGTTCTTCTGCGCGGCCTCGCGCGAGACCATGCCGACGCCGTCCATTTGGGTGATCAGCGACAGGGTCAGGGTTTCGCTGCACGAATAGATCATGCGCTGACCGTTCTCGTGATTGCCCAGCCCCGCGTCGAGAAAACGCAAAAAGCTGTGGGAATACGGACAATCCTCTGCGGGACGCACCTGAAACTTGTTGCCCAGCAACGTCAGCGGATCGTTCTCCTGCCCGCAATGGGCACCGACCACCTGCACCTGCACCTCCGGCAGGACAAGGCTCGGCAGGCCCGGCCGCTGCGGGCCGATCAGCACCGCGAGGTCGAAGTCCTCGTTCTTCAGCTTGCTGAGGTTCTCCATCGACTCGGCGTAGCTGAACTCCATCTGGTAATCGGGGAACACCTCGATCAGGCGCCCGATCATCCGCCGGTTGAAGTCCGGCGCCAGCGTGGTGTTCAGCGCCACCTTCAGGGTGCGCTGTCCCGGCGCCTTCAGCGTTTCGACTTTCTCTTCCATCTGGCGCGTGGCGATCAGCACCCGGTCCATGTAGGGCGTCAGTTCAGTGCCCTGCGGCGTCAGCGTCAGCCCTTTGTTGGAACGGCGAAACAAGCGGAAACCGAACTGTTCTTCGACCTTGTTCAACTGTGCGGCCAACGCCTGCACGGTCAGGCACGAGTGCTCGGCTGCGGCCGACAACGAGCCGGTCTGCACGATGCGCATGAGGTTGCGTAAGGTTCTGCTATCCATGGGTAATGCCCTCTGATGTGGGCTGGGTATTGTTGTGTACGTTGCTGCCGGTCCGGCGCCATCTGCCGGCTATATTCCTGTACCTGAGCATAGTTGTCGCGCAATTAGTAGCGAATTGATGTCCCCGCCGATGGCTGGAGGCTGACAGAGGATCGGGTTTTTTGATGACGTGGGGGTGATTGGGGTCAAAAAAGTACCCGAATCAGTCATGGGAGAGTGGTAATTCTGAGAGAAGGAGATGAGAGGAGAGATTCTCCTTTACTTGCGATCATTACGGAAAATTCCTATGGGAAGCTGCAACTGCGCTGATGGCGTCGGTCTCTGTCAGCATCTCTAATAGGTTTTGTTCGTACCAGTAAATGGCAGATACAGGTGATTGCCTTGGATGTTCAGTTGAGATTCGCCGATTCGCGAAGCAGTATCGATAAGGATTTGGAGGCAGAAGCCAGCAAGGTTTTGGACGCTCACGGGCTTACCCTCGCAGATGCAGTTCGTTTGTTTCTCATTAAAGTCGTTACGACTCAGAACCTACCGTTCGAAACGCGAAAACCTTCCCCGAAAGCCGCCCGGGCCATACGGGAAGCTAGAGAGATAGGTCGACGTTTCGACTCCATGGATGGAGGGCAAAGAAAGCAGGGCCGACGAACACGCACTAAGTAGCGGCATGAATAAGGCTTGGCGGTTTGCACCGAATTGATTACACCACCTCACAAATGAAGTACCCCACCCCTACTTTTTCCCCTCCCGCCGCACGCCTAAATTGAGCTCCAACACCTGACCCCATCCCGAGGCCAGGTCACTGGGAGAGTCGTCATGCCATTCGTCAGCGTCCGCATCACCCGCGACGGCGTCACCGCCGAACAGAAAGCCCAGGTGATCGCCGAAATCACGGAAACCCTGGAACGCGTCCTCAACAAACGCCCGGATCTGACCCACATCGTGATCGAAGAAGTCGACACCGATAACTGGGGCTACGCCGGCATCACCACCACCGAGTACCGCCGACAGCTGGCGGAACGGGGCCAGTCATGACCCCGACCGTGACCATCGATTTCGTCTCCGACGTGGTGTGCCCCTGGTGCGCACTCGGGGCGACGGCGCTGGAGCAGGCCATCGCCAACCTGGCCGGCGAAGTGTCGGTGGAGCTGACCTACAAGCCCTTCGAACTGAACCCGGACATGCCGGCCGAAGGCGAACCGGCGGAGCAGCACCTGATGCGCAAGTACGGACGCAGCGCCGCCGACATCGCCGCCGGCAAGCGGATGCAGATCGAACGCGGCCAGGCCATCGGCTTCGAGTTCGACCTGAAGAAGCGCACGCACTTCTACAACACCTTCGACGCCCACCGCCTGCTGATGTGGGCGGCGCAGGAAGGGCGGCAGATCGCGCTGAAGAAGATCCTGCTGCGCGCCTACTTCCGCGACGGCGCCAACCCGAGCGACCGGCCGACCCTGGTGGGCCTGGCCGCCGAAGCGGGACTGGATGCAGCCCGGGCCCGCAAGGTGCTGGCCAACGACGAGTTCGCCAGCGAAGTGCGCCAGCTCGAAATGTTCTACCGGCAACACGGCATCAATTCGGTGCCGGCGCTGATTCTGAACGGCACGCACCTGGTGTCCGGTTCGCAATCGGTCGAGTACTACGAACAGATGCTTAAACAACTGGCCAAGGCCTGATTGAACACCGTCTTTATCATTGAGGAATCCATCATGAGCAGCTCGAAAAAAACCGTCGTCATCACCGGTGCATCCCAAGGTCTGGGCGAAGGCATGGTCAAGACCTTCCGCGAACTGGGCTACAACATCGTCGCCACCTCGCGCTCGATCAAACCGTCGAACGACCCGCAGATCCTGACCATCGCCGGCGACATCGGCGACCCCGCCACCGCCCAGCGCGTGATCAGCGAAGGCGTGGCCCGCTTCGGCCGCATCGACACCCTGGTCAACAACGCCGGCATCTTCGTCGCCAAACCGTTCACCGCCTACACCCCGGAAGACTACGCGGCGGTGCTGTCGGTCAACCTCAACGGCTTCTTCTACATCACCCAACTGGCCATCGCCGAAATGGAAAAACAGGGCAAGGGCCACGTGGTCAACATCACCACCAGCCTCGTCGACCACGCTATCGACGGCGTCCCTTCGGTCCTCGCCTCACTGACCAAGGGCGGCCTCAACGCCGCGACCAAATCCCTGGCCATCGAATACGCCAAACGCGGAATCCGCGTGAACGCCGTGTCGCCAGGCATCATCAAAACCCCGATGCACGGCGAAGAAACCCACGCGGCGCTGGGCAGCCTGCACCCGGTCGGGCACATGGGCGAAGTTGAAGACATCGCGCAGGCGGTGGTCTATCTCGACAACGCGGGGTTCGTCACCGGCGAGATTCTGCATGTGGACGGCGGGCAGAGCGCCGGGCACTGAGTGCGGTTGAAACACAAAGCCCTCGCAGAGATGCGAGGGCCTTTTTTTTGGACGCGGTTCAGGGTTTTGGCTTCGGCGAATCCAGGACTTTCACCGCGTCATCGATCAAGGCCTTGCTCAACTCCTGCAAATACTGTGAGGCGCAGGTGCGCAGGTCGGGATCACGCGCGGCGGAGGTGTCCGCAATCAACAATCGGGATATGTGGAGAAGCTGCGAGGCGTGGGAGAGGGCGGTAGTGACCGGGACGCCGGCGTTGGTGCGGAACAGCGCGTGGTTCGAATGGAAGGAAAAGTGGGTGAGGCCGAGGGTTTTCAGGTCTTGAGGGTGGGTCATTGGGCTTCACCTGCCGTTCGCTGCGCGGTGGAGGGAGATGACCGATGTTTTGAACTTGGACGGATCGATGGCATTCATTTGTGAAACTCCCTGTATCAAATGAGGGCTGCCTATTTCGTTCTCAGGCGAAAAGGGTGGCAGCTATGCGCAGGCTGAGAAACCGGAGATACAGGAACCCGGCAGACCCCGAAGGTCTCCCACGCACAGCCGCCATTGCACGGAAATACGGGCACAAAAAAGCGCCGGCAAACGTGGGTTGGGGGCGCTGGTGCGCCTGTATCTTACTCGGGTTCTCAGGCCCGGTCGCTGGATTGGCAGCGACGGGGTTGACGGTAGCTTGGGGGCGGTGGGAGTGCAATCGTGGCTAAATGGTGGTGGGGTGATATCTTCGGGGATAGATCTGGAAGGTTGGGTCGCGGAATGATTGCAGGAGAGGGGCGGGAATGACGGATGAATTGGAGCAGTTTCAGCAAGACCTGTTGGATTCTGTACGTGAGATGAAGGCGGCGAGGGCTGCGGGTGTCACTGAGGTGCCGCTAACGGTGGTCGCTGGGGCACGGGAAGGTGGGCTTATCGCAGAGCGCGGTTGCCAAACTGATCGGAGTGAGTTTGCGGATATTGCAAGATTGGGAGCAGGGCCATAGGTAGCCAACGGCTACAGCAAAGACCTTGCTGCGTGTCGCTAGTCAGCACCCCGAAGCATTGCGGGATTTACAGTCGTCTTTTGACATTCCGATTGGAATCTAGCGACGCGGTTGCCAATGATCGGAGATGTAGACATCTACAAACAACAAAGCTTCTGTGTCTCTGCTGGGAATCAGGAGTCGAACTGATCTATATCTATATGATTATTATAATTTTTCTTGATTATTTAAATCGTATTATCCCTTCGAATATCCTTTTTCCGGGCATTGATCGAATCGGTCAGTGCACCTGATTTTCGGCTATTTCTAACCGTATTTGGATTGCTATCCCAAAATGTAACTTGAGTTGTATTTCAACGGATGAGCAACAGAAAACGGTGGTGGCTCTTCGGCGAGCTCAGTGTCGACCCAGGATCCAATAACAGAGTTATGGCCTACCTTGTTTGGGCGGCGATGGCTACACTATGGAAACTGCTGCACAAAGCGGACGGCGAGCCCGAAAAATAAATCTGTCCCCTTCTCGGTCCTGACCACCTACCTGCCAAGGGAGGTTATCTCCCTTGGCACACCTCAAGTTATTCCGCGATCAGTCCATGCGTTCTCCACCGAGCACGCACGAAATTCTCAAAGATGTAATCGTCCTGAAGCGGCAGTTTATCGGCATGGTCGCACACGATGATCTGCGGCATGACGCCTGTTTCTTTGAATGTTACATCGCAGAACCTGGCGAGGTTGGTGAACATTTTTGAGACGGAGTCTACGTCCTCATCCACTGTCTTCGTTGTCTGCCTGTCACCGCGCAATTCACCTGCTTTGAAGGCATCCGCATCATCTGTAGAAGGAAAATAAACCTGGGTGGGCTGGTCGAGGAACAGAATCGGCGGCACCTTGCATTTCGGATGCGCCGCGAACTGATAATGCAAGGACAAGAATAGGGTCAGGTGCGAGTAGAGCCAGTTCGCACCGCTGCCCATACTGCGCAAAAATACCTTCTTCACTCGTCCGCCCTCAATCGGCCGTTCATGCCAAAGGTCGAACGTCTCGACATCGAATTTCAATGACCCGCTCTTGTACGTATCTTCGAAATCGAAGTCTTTACCCAAGGCTTTCATCTTCTTGTTGATGCCATTCTGCACCGCCCAGAGCTTCGACTCCACGTTGTACTGGGCCATCTGTCCATCGAGTTTTTCGACTTCCTTCTCCCAGAACTCGACCATACCCTTGATTTCTGAAGGAGGGTTCGCGAGACACTTCTCGATGGCAAGCTCCAGCTTGAGCTTGGCTTTTTGAGCGCCGCCATCGACGGACTTAGATCGCTCCAGTCGATCTGCCTCGTCATCTAGCGGTTTCAGAGCTTGCTCTACAAGAGCCAGCGCCGCGCGATGCTTTTTGAGATCCGCGTCGATGGTTCGACGTTCCTCGCCGAAGCCTTCGCGCGCGTAGGTGGAGACCTTGAGTTCGTCGTTAAGCCAGTGGATCGCTGCCGATAGCTTGTTGGCTTCATCCTCTGCCACATCTGATTGCGATGCGCAGACCGGACAGACCGCATTTTCCAGATTCACGGCTTTCGGGATGGGCAGCGCTGTCACGGATGTTGCAAACCCTGACGCCTGTTCGGCAGAAACCTTCAGCAGATAGCGAGTGTTGAGCGCTTTCTGGATGGTGGACATCAACTCCGCTTTCTGTTCGCGCAGCTCAGCCCTACGGGTTTCAAATGCACTGGACAGACCGTCCACCCTAACGGAGATACCCGTGAGACGCTCCAACGCGGGCTTTGGCCTCGTCCAGATTTCGTCGGGCGTCAGTTCGGTCAGTGGCTGGCCCGCGAACGCCTCGTACTCCTTCAGCAGATTCGAAAACTCGGTCAGGTAGTCGTCCTTGATCTTTTCCTGCTTTGGAATTTGAGCCTGGGCGCGCTTGAGCTCGTACATGGCCTCGGTACGTAACTTGGCGAGATCGAAGTAGTCTTCACCTACGATGTCCATGAAAATTTTGAACTGATCGATGGCCTGATCACGCTTGCGCTTCTCCTCGAAGCGGTAAAATACTGCGTGCCGGTTAGCTACCAGGTTTTGATGCTGCAGCATGAACGATGGGAAGCTGCGAATCGAAGGGGTAGCGCTCCACTTTCCAGTCATTTCCTTCTGCAGCGGATCCGTGTCGATGTTCTCCAACGTAACGCCGAAGAATCGCCCAATGCTCTTGAGGAATTCGCTTTTGTACTGGAAAAAGTTTGGAGCGAAGAATTCCTTTACATTGTCCTGGATCAGCTCCAGGACATTTTCCACCTGTGGCCCCGAAACCTCACGCAGGAAACAACGGTTGCCGGACGCTTCTCGGCCTGTGACGACTGCGATGGTTGGAAATCGAAGTACGGCAAAGAATAGCTTCGCACGATCCGTGATGATGCCTTCGGGAATCGTGTCTTCCGAGCTCCCCAGGCAGTAATCGAAGATGTCGAGTATCGCGCTCTTACCCTTGGAGGATTTACCCGTGATGATGTTGAGCCCGGGCTTGAAGGGAACGTGGTGGACGCCATCATCTTTGTCCACCACACCGATGTACTCTACATAACACTTCATAGCGATTTGAGCCCTAACATCCTGTAAATAGAAACTACGTTTTCACCAGTCAGCACCATCGCCAGCTTCTGGCTGTATTTCAGCAAAGACTTGTCCGCATTGCCCGACTGCGGTTTCTGGAGCGCTCTCACGGAGAGGTCAGGCGTGATCTCAAGGCTTTTCTCTGCAGCCAGGATCAGCAGCGCGGCGTTGGTGATTGGCTTAAATTCCTCAACACGCATGGCCAGGCCGATGAGCCTCTCAGCGTCTGATGCCATCGTCCGCACAGAGCTGTCACGCCGTGCTCTGTTCAAGAACTTGTGCATCGGCTTGTAGGTAACGAGCGGCAGGATCAGGTAACTAAGCAACACATCCTTCTCCACGGGCTCCCAGTCCTGGTAAAAGCTCTGGATCAAAGGGGCCAACGCAAAGGGTGTCCTGTGCAAGGTGTACAGGTGGTCAGAGACTTGAGTGGTCATCACCATAGTCTCCAGTGGAACTCGTCATCTTCATCCTCAGGTTTCTCCCCTGCGAGCATGTGATAAATACCATTGCGGAACTCGGGCATGGTGTGTTCCAAGCCACAGAAAGGCTCTACAGGCAGCCCATTGCGCTCAATGAAGAACACCATGGATCGGGTGCTTAACTCCGTTGGGCAGGTAATGCCTATGCAGCCCAGCATCGCGAGCTCGCGACCATACTGGTGCAGCGTGAGATGGTTCCCGAGGTAGCCATCGAGCATCGGTTTGAAGAGCACGCCATCTGTATACAGATCGGAGATCGTGTTCTGGGCGACCACTCGATGTAGAGCCGCGCGCTTCAGGTGATGCTCGCCCCCGATCTCAACAATTTTCTGAGCAAATGGCATGGGTCGAATCTCTTCGACGTCGATAGCTTTCTTGAGCGCCGCCAAGTCCACTTTTGGGAAGGTTTTGGGGTGCTTCATGTACTGATGCGTGAGCTCAGACAATTTGTCAGTGAAAGCCTGATGGGTGATTTTCCAACCGCTAATCACCAGTTGAGGGCTGCTCATGAAGCCCAACAGATCTTCGATGAATTGCTGGCATTTAGACGGACGAATCGGCTTGAGATGCCGGGTCTGGTAGCTCTGCAGGCGCTGCTCCAGCGACTCAGCGCCGGTAGTGATGTGCATCCGTTCCAGCACTTCCATCAACGCGTTGCGTCGTTCGGGGGCCATCACATGCTGCTGAAGTTTCCTGGCCTTGGAAGATTTGGCGCCCCCCTCCACATCTTCAGATTCCTGCTTCGATTGCTGATCCACCCCAGCGTAGGATGACCCAGCGATGGTCTCCATAATCGACAGTCGCGCTGCAGGTGTGGCCGTGTTCCAACCCTTGAGTAGCGCTTGCGCTCCGAACTCTTGGGTGGTCAGCAACACTAGACTCTTGAACGAAGTGCGGTCGAAGTTCTCATGGAGCCAGTTTTTTACGGTGTTCCAGAAATTGGGATGGCTGTCCGTTAAGCTATTGGAGTAAAGCTTGACCTCGGTCTGGGCTTTGCCGGGTACCGTGACATCACCCATGACTTCAAGCCACAGGCACTCATCAGGTGCCAGGTCGTAGCAGTACTCCACGGCTACGAGCAACTGATACTGGAGCGCTTTGAACAGGAGGGTCGCATCGAACGGCAAAGGAGCGTCGCCGGGTAGCGCCGTATTTGGTGGTTGCGTCGTATCCATACACATTCCAAGTTGGGCATGACTCCCTGACCAACGACTCGCCCAGCAAATCGAGCATGCCCATGCCTTTGGGATGCACAACAGCGAATCAACGCCAGGCACTGGCCCGGCGTTGGTAAGAGCACATAACTGTTATTCCATTACTGTATATAAGTACAGTAAATTTCAAGATTACGATATATGCTACCAGCACTCACCGCCGTAGTCGCCAAATGCCATCATATTGATCGTTGACGTCCTCTCACCACCTAGTGTCGCCAACGCTGCCTTGGCCTATACCCCTTTGCCATCAACCTGAGCGTCTGCCAAAACGTACCTTCCCTGGCGTGTGATGGCATTGTAAGATCAGCGCTGAAGAGGCAGGTACCTCCTCTCGTTCATTCGAGGGCGGCTCTGATAATTAACAGCTTCTGCTGTTGGGCTTATGCCCACCGATCCCCTCGGGGATGTTCAAAGATGACTCAAACCCGCTTGCCTCTTCTCCCAAATTCGATGGAGAAGTATCTGTGAAGGACAGTGTTTGGTTCACCTACAAAGCTCGTATTCAGGCCCATAATCGCCTGGAGTGGTTGGACTTTCATTCACAGATTCTTCTGATCTGGTACGCGATTCTCAGCACCGTTCTGGGTGTCCTGGCCATCCGCTATGAGCACATCCTCGGCCCTGACACCGACGTACTGGCCACCGTACTTTCTGTTGCGCTCCTGGGCGTCTCGCTTGCCGTTACAAACCGGGATTTCCGGGTACGGGCCATGGCCATGCGCAAAAACTACCTGCAGTTGCAGGGTCTGTACCGTGAGCTTGCCCCGAACACCGACCCTACTCTCACTCAGGCGCAGCAGTATGATGAGTTGCTCGCTGAGTCAGAGAATCACAGAGAGATTGATGACCGAATCGCCCGGGTATTTTCGACAGGCTTGACCAGTCGAACCCCTACTGCGTTCGAGAGCTGCTACGCCATTTCCTGGCTCGGTGCGCGCCTGGTTATCACCGTCGCCCTGTACGCCCTTCCCCTTGCAGCAGCCGCATATACCTGGGTAGGGAAATGAGTGCCGCCCGTAGCTTCAAGAAGTATTTTGCCCGCAAACAACTACTTGGCATCTACACGGATAAGATCAAGAAATCCGGTGCTATTGGGCTTGATCGCACTCGCCCGTCCAAGCTCGATTCCAGGCTGACTGATGAGCTTGAACTGATCGTCCAAAAGGTTAAGCAGGGGAAGTATCGATTCACTGCCTATAAGGAAAAGCTGATTTTAAAGGGAGCGACTTCGCTTCCCCGACAGATCTCAATTCCGACCGCGCGGGATCGAATCGTGTTGCGCGCCTTGTGTGAATGCCTCGCAGAAGTCTACCCGACGGCCAAGCTGTCATTACCCCAGGTTGTTATTGAAGATCTGAAAACTGCGCTCGCATCCGGTGCTTATGTCGAGTATGCCAAAATCGACCTGAAGAGCTTCTACCCCTCGATCCCGCACACCCTGATCGATGCCGCTATTCGAAAGAAGATTCGCAAGCCTGAGCTCAAGCACCTGATAACGTCGGCAATCACCACGCCGACTGTGTCTGAATCAATAGGCAGAAAGGACACGCCCAACTTGACCATCGGTGTGCCCCAGGGGCTGGCCATTTCAAACCTGCTCGCTGAGATCGCACTGCAGGAGATCGACCTGGCGTTCAATGGCAGGCCAGGGATATGGTTCAAGCGCTACGTGGACGACATTCTGCTCCTGACGCCAGCCGGGCATTCCGAGACAGTGGCCAAAGAGCTGATCACTGAACTGCAAAGAATGGAGCTGCACCCGCACGATTTCGGCCCGGACTCGAAATCGAAGTACGCCCCCCTGACCGACCCGTTCAGTTTCTTGGGTTACCAGATCGAAGGTGGCCATGTCATCATCCGACGAGGAAGCATCCTCCGTTTCGAATCGTCCATTGCCAATATCTTCACCGCATACCGGCACAAGGTCGCAACCGCTAAGTCGCCTAAGGATATGGAGCGCGCCCGCGCGTATTGCGAATGGAAAGTGAATCTGCGGATCACCGGATGCTTCTTCGAAGGGAAACGACGAGGCTGGGCATCCTACTTTTCCCAGATCACATCGACCGCTCAGTTACGGTCGGTCAATCACACGATACGCAATTTGACCAAACGCTCCTCGCTGGAAGGAAGAATCAAGCTCAAGTCGCTGATCAAGACCTTCTACGAGCTCAAGCGTGGAAGAGCCGGCAATCACGCCTACATTCCAAACCTAGATGATCACAGCATCGCGGATAAACGGAAGGTGTTAGCGCTGTGGATTGGTGATGACGTTGCCACGCTTCGCGATGACCAGGTGGAACGGCTGTTTGCGATCAAGGTGAGCAAGGCCGTGAGGGAGCTTGAAGAGGATATTGCCCAGCGATCATGACCAGCAAGCTCATGCTTTACTCATTGACTGAAACCTCATGTCTTCTGTAGGCATAGGGCTAGCAGCCGTATGGTTAACACGTAGTAATACCGAGTAGCCTCACTACGCTGGCTCAGGTTGTGCTCAAGAAACCAAGCCAGGTGCTTTCTCTGGCAAGTCCAGGGCGTTTCTCGCTGCCAGCGCGCTGCGATTTCAGCCTGAATGATTTTCGCCTGGCGCTAGTGGCGTTGCCGCGCCGCGTGTGAGCCGGTCAGCACCCCTGCCAGGAACAGTTCCATATCGAATGGCTTACTCATGCCAGCCACCGATATAGGCAGCGACTACATCGATCCGACCGTGCCCCAGCTCATAGCCGATTTGCGTTCGGGCATCACGATCAAGGCTTCTGTCTATCTCGTAGCAGCGACCGCCATTGATAGGTGCTCGGTGCTGGGTGATCTGCTCATAGCGCTCACATGCGTAAGCAGCTCGCAGTTCATGAAAGCCTTTGAGGTCATGTGTGTGCAGGACGTCCCGCGCCGGGCGAACTACTTGCTGCAGAACATCCACGTAGCTTTCGTTTGGGACGATCAGGTTTCGGCTACCTACTGGCGAAGCCCGCTCCGCAAATCCAAGTGCATCGCGAATATGCTGATCCACTGTAATCCAGCGTGGCGCCGAAGCGCCGGCGCGACCGCCTTTGGTGTCGTCCTGAATGTTGATCTTGCCGAGGTCTTTGGCCTCTTGGCATAGCCGTGGCAGGTCAGCTAGGATGGCCACACGCAAGCGCATGCCGGTGGCGCGCGCCAAGAGAATGATCGCTGCGGGTCGCAACTGATCACGGCTACAAAACGCATCGACGACCTGCGTAATTTGATCGCAGTCTTGGCCTTGCGGCACCAACTGCCGAACTCCGGTGCGCTGCATACCCAATGCCTTGCTCGGACTTGGCAACGTCACGTACTGTTCACCGCGAAGCGCCGCCATAGTCCTGTTAACACTGGATAGCCGGTTTTGTGCGGTGCTGACGGCGAGGTCGCCGCGCCTAACCACGTCGCGCAGATAGGCCGCATAGTCGGCCAACACTTTTCGATCAATCTGCCGCGCATCATTGATACCGGGCCCCTGTTCGGAACGGCACCATTTGACGAATGCCTTCCAGCGATCACAGTGCGCTTTGACCGTGCCGTAATGACCGCCACCGAACATGTCTTTCAGCGCTTGCGGCCCTGCGTAGCTCAACTGCCTGCCATAGCCGAAATTGCGGCCATCGCGTCTACCCACCAGTCCCATGTCGCTCACCTCATCTTCCGCTCTCCGATCCTCGCCCCACGTCATCCCGCCAAGAATGTTGAGTGTTATCAGGGATCAAGGCCCCTGCGACCTGTGGGGAATGTCCTCTACACGGGACTGGCGGCTCCTTACGACCGGGAGCAAGGACATCTCATGATCTGGCCTCCCGAGCACCGTTACCGGTGGGCGGGTTGAAGGCAGCACTGGCTGACGAAACCAGCGTCTGAAGATCCTGAGCCGGGTGAAAGCAGCAATGAGATGACCGGGGCCTGCCTGACTGTCAGTCAGGTGCAGTCCATTCCTTGGTCTGCGGCAACATCATCTACATGGCTGTTGCTGGTGACATCCGCGTTTGTCACGCCGATTGTCACGAGGGGGATTGCCGCAAAGCCATGTGCGAACAGGGCTGCAGCAGTGGTAGAAGTGCCCGTCTCTTTTCAGAAGAAAGGGACGGGCACAGGTTGGCGCAATATTCGGCCAAGCGGATAGGTTGCTGCAGGGCAGCGAGGTACGGTGTATCTGGCGCACGAGCGCCATATGTGTAAGAGCATCCATCACATTGAGAAAAGATGATCTGTTTTCCAGTGCTGCAACTCTAGAGCGGACATGAGAGCAGCGGCATAGACAGTCAACACAACAACCATCCGCGACAGAAGATTTTTCCAACCCCCCAAAAACAACAAAGCCCCTGCATTTCTGCAGGGGCTTTGTTTTGTATGGTGCCGGCACCAGGAATCGAACCCGGGACCTACTGATTACAAGTCAGTTGCTCTACCAACTGAGCTATACCGGCGTGTGGGCGACGATTATAGCGGTTGGGCGGGTTCTGTAAACCCCTGAATTCTGACTATTTTTGCGCGGGCGGCGGATCAGGCCCGGCGCAGGAGGTTGCGCAGTTTTTGTACAGTGCGCCAGGTGCGGCTGTTCTGCAGGGCGCGCAGTTGGGCTTCGGCGTGTTCGGCGCGTTGCAGGGCGGTTTCCAGGTCGGTGTTGAGCGGGTGGGCGAGTTTGTGGCCCTTGCAGAGCCGGAAGTCGTCGAGGTTGCAGGGCGGGATGTCGAAGGCGGGTTTGAGGTGCAGGTGTTCGTCGGCCAGGAAGTAGCTGTTGAGGCCGTCGAACAGCACGTTCTGGTAGCCCGCGTCGGTCACCAGGTGCTCCCAGGTGTGGTCGCGTGCCCATGGGGTTTCGATGAGGATGACCATGGGGCGGAAGCGGGTGAAGTCCATGCCGCGCAGGACGGTTTCTTCGTGGCCTTCGACGTCGATCTTCAGGAAGTGGATCGTCCGGCCGGCGGCGTGTTCTTCGCAGATCGACGTGAGGGTGCGGGCGGTGACGGTGAGCGGCTGCACGTTCATGCCGAGGTCTTTGCGGGCCTTTGCGACGGCGGGGTCGGCCGTGGAGAGGCCGGTGTCGGCAATGCCGTAGAAGGTCAGTTCGCCGGGCCGGTCGCTGGCCACGCATTGCAGGGTCGTGTCGCGGGGGCGTTGCCGGCGCAGGGCGTCGCAGTAGTCCTGCATCGGTTCGACGTTGATGCCCTGCCAGCCGTGGTCGTAGAAGGCTTTGGTGACGGAGTCGTGGACCGGGTCATTGGCGCCGACGTCGATGTAGAAGCCGTTCTCGAAAAGCTTGAGGGCTCGCCACAGGCGGATGTCTTCGAAGTTCTGGGCGTAGGAAATGAACGTCACGGTCGTCTCCTTACTGTCGGATTTTTCTTGTTGGTGCGTGCGCCGCCGGCACGGAGTGACTGTGTATAGCAAGGGTGCCGGACAGGTGCAATTGCCTGTGCCGGGCGTCCGGGATTCGGCGTTTATGTCCTTTTGATTGGGGGCTTATGCACAACGCGCCAGAGGGGACGTGCGTTTACGCGGGGTTTTGTGGACGGGTTCTCATTTGGGTCGCAAATCCCTGTTTTACAGGTTTTTTATTCATATGAACAAAAAATGACCAGTGCTGTTTCGCCCCTGAAACAGGCGTGGATATTGGATCCACGGAGAATCCATCAACAGAGTTATCCACAGGCTGCGTGGCGTCAGGCGCGCTCGGCCAGCAGCAGGAAGTTGCGGGGCGTAAGCGGGGTGTCGCAGAAGGTACCGAGGCGCACGGTGTAACCCTGCTCGCTGAGGAAAAGTGCCCGGTCCAGGTTCAGCCAAAGCTCCAGCGGCCGTCGGAACAATCCGCGCAGCAGTTCCAGGTTGCGAACGTCGGCCAACCGCTGCCATCCCGCCGCTTCCAGGGCCGGCCAGTCCGGCTCGCCGCTTGTGGATAACTCTTTGAGCGCAGCGAGGTCGCGGCAGTAGTCGGCGAAGGGTTTGTCCAGCCAGGCGCAGGGCAGGGACGGGGTGGGCAAGTATGAATCGACGCCGCGCAGTTGCCGTTGCCACAGGTCGAACCCCAGGCGCCGGGCCATGGAGGTGTCGCGCTGGCGGCGGACGCGTGCGCCGGCGGTGACGGTTTCGCTCATGGGCAGTGCCAGGTCTTCCAGCGACAGTTGCAGGACGGATCGCAGACCCGGCGAGGACAACGCCTGATACTCGGTCAGACGGATCCGGTTGTAGCAGCACGGCGCGATGGCCATGTGTTTGCAGCCGGCGGCGCTGGCCAGTTGCATCAGCCGCACATGCAGATCGCCGCAGGCGTGCAGGGCGACGGGGGTGTGGCGGGCGTCGAGGACGGTTGCAGCGTCGGCGGCCAGAACGTCCTGCTCGACGTGCAAGACGCGCAGATGATGACGCTGGCTCAGTGCCTGGCCACTGGCGACCAACGAAGGGTCGTATTCCACGCAGGTGAGTTGCTGCTCGGCCCCCAGCAGGCGCCGTCCCAAATGCCCTTTGCCGGCACACCAGTCCAGCCAATGCACGGGCCTGGAGGCAAACGACAAGCGACTGGCGAACGCCTCGATCTGCTGCCACTTGCGCCCCGGCACATCGACGTTGAGCCGATGGCCCGCGGCCTCCAGCGCATGCCCCGGCAGTTCGCCCACCGCGCTCAGCTCAAGCGACAACGCTGCCAGGGACGCGAACGGCTCCGGCGCATTCAGCAGATCGGCAGGGTGGTTGTGGGCATTTTCCGCATCCTCCAGCGACCGGCCGCGTAGCCAGGTTGCCAGTTCCGGGTGGGACGTTTCCCAGGGAAGGTGCAGATGAGTGAACGGACGGGGTTTCCACAACGCCTGATGGGCGGTGAGAAAGGCATCCAGTGCCGTGAACCGGGCGAGGAGGGCCTCGCCCGTCAGCACGTGGGCAGCGTCAGCGCCCTTGGCAGGCATCGACGCGCAGCCAGCGTTCCAGCAGCTTGAAGCCGCGGACCAGCACGTAGGCCATGACTAGGTAGAACACGCCGGCGGCGAAGAAGATCTCTACCGGCAGGTAGGTGCGGGCGATGATCGTGCGGGCCATGCCGGTGAGTTCCAGCAGGGTCACGGTGCTGGCCAGGGCGCTGGCCTTGAGCATCAGGATCACTTCGTTGCTGTAGGCCGGCAGGCCGATGCGCGCGGCGCGCGGCAGGATGATGTAGAACAGCGCCTTGGGCTTGGACATGCCCAGGGCCCGCGCCGCCTCGATCTCGCCCGGCGGGATCGCCTGGATCGCGCCGCGCAGGATCTCGGCGATGTACGCGGCGGTGTGCAGGGTCATGGTGGCGGTGGCGCACCAGAACGGATCGCGCAGGTACGGCCACATCGAGCTGTTGCGGATCACGTCGAACTGCGCCAGGCCGTAGTAGACCAGGAACAGCTGGACCAGCAGCGGCGTGCCGCGGAAAAAGAAGATGTAGGCGTAGGGCAAAGCGCGCACGTACCACAGCTTCGACGAGCGGGCGATGCCCAGCGGAATCGCCAGCAGCAGCCCGGCGATCACGGCGATGGCCACCAGCTCCAGGGTCAGGGTCGCGCCCTGGGCCAGTTTCGGCAGCCACTTGATGATGACGTCCCAGTTCATTGAGCGCTCCTCGCGAAGCCGCGTGCGGCGCGTTTTTCCAGCAGGTGCATGCCGATCATCGCCAGCACCGTCAGGCCCAGGTACATGAAGGCGGCGACCATATAGAAGGTGAACGGCTGTTTGGAGACGGTCACGCCGATCTGCGCGTGACGCATGATTTCTTCCAGGCCGATCACCGACACCAGCGCGGTGTCCTTCATCAGGATCATGAACAGGTTGCCCAGGCCCGGCAGGGCGATGCGCCACATCTGCGGCAAGATCAGCTTGGTGAAGATCCGCCATTTCGACAGGCCCAGGGCCACGCCGGCCTCACGGTGGCCCTTGGGGATGGCGAGGATCGCGCCGCGGAACACTTCCGTGGCGTAGGCGCCGAAGCACAGCCCCAGCGCGATGACGCCGGCGGCGAAGGCGCTGAGCTCAAGCTCCGGGTTGCCGAAGTATTCGCCCAGGGCGCGCATGGCGTTGACGGTGCCGAAGTAGATCAGCAGCACCCAGAGCAGTTCCGGGACGCCGCGCACCAAGGTCGAGTAGGTGCTGCCCAGCCATTGCAGGGGCTTGTACGGGGACGTCTTGGCCAAGGCGCCGAGCAGGCCGAGCACCAGCCCCAGGCACAGGGCCGAGAGCGCCAGTTTGACGGTCATCAGCGCGCCGGCGGCGAGCGCCGGGCCGAATCCGTAGAGGTCGATAATCATGGAATTCTTTTCAAGTCGCGGCAGGCAAGGCCGGGGACCGGCGCCGTTCGCAGGCGGCGCCGATCCGGCCGGTCAGGATCAGTAGATGCTGAACGGGAAGTACTTGTCGTTGATCTTCTTGTAGGTGCCGTCAGCGACGATTTCCTTCAGCGCGGCGTTCAGCTTCTCGCGGATCGGATCGTTCTTGCGCACGGCGATGCCGATCTTGTCGCTTTCTTCCACCGGGTCGCCCTTGAATTCGTAGGCCTTGCCGGCGTCGCTCTTGAGCCACTCGTAGTTGACGTACTTGTCGGCGAGGATGCCGTCCAGGCGACCGGAGGTCAGGTCCAGGTAGGCGTTTTCCTGGGTGTCGTACAGCTTGACCTCGACGCCCGGCATGTTGTCTTCCATGAAGGTGCCGGCCAGGGTCGCGCGCTGGGCGCCGATCACTTTGCCCTTGAGGGAGTCCTTGTCGGTCTTGAACTCTTTGTCCTTCGGCGCGATGAACTGCAGCTTGTTGGAGTAGTACGGATCGGTGAAGTCCACCGCCTGCTTGCGTTCGTCGGTGATCGACATCGACGAGATCAGGAAGTCGAACTTCTTGGCGTTCAGGGCCGGGATGATGCCGTCCCAGTCGGAGGTGACCACGCTGCACTCGACCTTCATCTTGGCGCAGAGGGCGTCGCCGATGTCCTTGTCGAAGCCGACCACGTTACCGCTGGCGTCCTTGTTGTTGAACGGCGGGTAAGCCGCCTCGATGCCCATCTTCAAAGTCTCGGCCATGGCGCCGGCGCTGAAGGCCAGGGTCACGGCGGCGGCCAGGAAGACCTTTTTGTAGTTCTGCATGCGGGTAGCTCCGTTAGCGGTTGCTGGACATGAATTGTTTGCAGCGCGCCGAAAGCGGGTTCTCGAACACCTGCTGCGGCTGTCTTCGTCGTTCTGGTAGGCGTACACGCTGCCGCCCAGGGTCAGTTTC
>NZ_JBIVHR010000040.1:0-50056 GCF_044749305.1 Pseudomonas sp. NPDC089534
GGTGCAGATCACCGGATTGTCCGGCGGCAAAGGCACTGCAGACGAGAAATTCGCTGCGCTGCAAGACGCAGGCGTGAAAACCGTGCGTTCGCTGGCGGACATCGGCAAGGCCCTGGCCGAGCTGACCGGCTGGGAAGTGAAGAAGTAAGCTTCGGCTGACCTTCAAGCTCCAGCAAACAAAGGCCACCTTCGGGTGGCCTTTGTCGTTGTGGGGATCCGGATCCGCCCTGGGGGCTGTCGGGGCGCCGGTTCGGCGCATTTCAATTCGTCAGCGTGATGGCGATTTATAAGCATCTGTCCAATTACATGCAAAAACGCGACACAGAAACGTCGCGTATCGGATAGTTCGCCCTCAAACAGTGCGTTTGTCAGACAAATTCGTTAGGCTAGCAGCCATTTTTGCGTCTGCCGCCCACAAGGCATGCAACGCGCTAAACGGGTCAGTCTTATACGGACTGACAGCATTTCCCTCACCCAACAGGGAAATCCCTCTCTAAATTCCGATTCAGTAGTGTGGTATTTCCTTGATGAAAGTTTTGAAAGGCCAGGACATCCTGGCACTTGGTTTCATGACATTTGCCCTGTTCGTCGGGGCCGGCAACATCATTTTCCCGCCTATCGTCGGCCTGCAGTCCGGACCCAACGTCTGGATGGCGGCGCTGGGCTTCCTGATCACCGCGGTCGGCCTGCCGGTGATCACCGTCGTGGCGCTGGCCAAGGTCGGCGGGGCGATGGATTCGTTGAGCAGCCCGATCGGCAAGATCGCCGGCGGCCTGCTGGCGGCGGCCTGCTACCTGGCGGTCGGCCCGCTGTTCGCGACCCCGCGCACCGCGACCGTGTCCTTTGAAGTGGGCCTGGCGCCGTTGACCGGCGAGAGCCCGCTGGCGCTGTTCCTCTACAGCTCCGTCTACTTCCTGCTGGTGTTCTTCATTTCGCTCTATCCGGGCCGCCTGCTGGACACCGTGGGGCGCTTCCTGGCGCCGCTGAAGATCATCGCCCTGGCGGTGCTCGGCATCGCCGCCTTCGCGCTGCCGGCCGGCGACATCGGCCAGGCGACGCCTGAATACGTCGCGGCGCCGTTCTCCCAAGGGTTCATCAACGGTTACCTGACCATGGATACCCTCGGCGCGCTGGTGTTCGGCATCGTCATCGTCAACGCGATCCGTTCCCGCGGCGTCGAATCGCCGGCGCTGATCACCCGTTACGCCGTGATCGCCGGGCTGATCGCCGGCGTCGGCCTGGCGCTGGTGTACGTCAGCCTGTTCCGCCTCGGCTCCGGCAGCCACGAAGTCGCGGCCGGCGCCACCAACGGCGCGGCGGTGCTGCACGCTTACGTGCAACATACCTTCGGTTCGCTGGGCAGCGGCTTCCTCGCCGTGCTGATCTCCCTGGCGTGCCTGGTGACCGCGGTAGGCCTGACCTGCGCCTGCGCCGAGTACTTCAGCCGCGTCGTGCCGCTGTCCTACAAGACCCTGGTGATTATCCTGGCCGCGTTCTCGCTGCTGGTGTCCAACCTGGGCCTGACCAAGCTGATCGCGTTCTCGATCCCGGTGCTGACCGCCATCTACCCGCCGTGCATCGTGCTGGTGGCCCTGAGCTTCTGCAAAGACTTCTGGCATGAGCACGGCCGTATCCTGGGCCCTGTGATGCTGGTGTCGTTCCTGTTCGGCACCATCGACGCGCTCAAGGGCGCCGGCCTGGCCGACTGGATGCCGTCGCAGCTGGCGCACCTGCCGCTGAGCGAGCAGGGCCTGGCGTGGCTGGTGCCGTGCGTGATGACGCTGGTGGTCGCCGTGGTGTGCGACCGCCTGCTGGGCAAGCGCAGCGAAGCGATCGCCTGACGCTGACCGGCCCGCCAAAAGCGGGCCTTGAGCGATTAAACAGAAATGCCCCGCATCAATCGATGCGGGGCATTTTTTATGGGCGTGAGGCAGTGTCTTTTTCTCTGAGCTAACGTCGAAGCACTGCAACGCATTCCTGCGGGGACGTGCCGAAAGGCCGGCCCCACAGGAAACCGGTACTGCGCTCATACTCCACAGGGAATTGCATGTCGTTCATCCAAGCCAACCTGATCCACCTGCTCGCCGCGCTCTGGTTCGTCATCTGCTGGGGCGGCTACACCCGCTACGCCACCTGGAAGGGCCGCGACACCGCGTGCCTGGCCAGCGTCCTCCATCTGTACCGCGAAGATTGGATGCGCCGCATGCTGCTGCGCGACAACCGCATCGCCGACGCCAGCGTGATCGGCAACCTGGAGCGCAACGCGTCGTTCTTCGCCTCCAGCACCCTGATCATCCTGGCCGGCATCCTTACGGTGCTCGGTGCGTCCGAGCGCGCGGTGTCGCTGCTGGCGGACATCCCGATGGTGCAGCAGGCGTCCCAGGGCATGTCGGAAATCAAGCTGCTGTGCCTGGCGCTGGTGTTCGTCTATGCCTTCTTCACCTTCAGCTGGTGCATGCGCCAGTACAACTTCGCCGCGGTCCTGGTCGGCTCGGCGCCGATGATCGGCGAGCGGCAGGTGTCGGAGCAGGAGCGCAAGGCGTTCGCCTCGCGGGCGGCGCGGGTGATCTCGATGGCGGCCAACCAGTTCAACTTCGGCCTGCGCTCGTACTACTTCGGCATGAGCATGCTGGCCTGGTTCGTCAGCCCGTGGCTGTTCATGCTGATGAGCGCCGGGGTGGTGCTGGTGCTGTATCGCCGGGAGTTTCATTCGGATGTCCTCGACGTGATGGTCTATACCCCTACAGAGGCACCATCGCCTGAGGCAATCAAAGAGGCCGCTTGATGAGTATTCCGTTCTGGTGTGTGTTTATCAGTGCGCTGCTGATTTATGTGGCGCGCATGCCGGTGGCCAAGGCCATGAAGGAGCAGGGCGGCTACGACAACCACCAGCCGCGCCGGCAGCAGGCGCAACTGACCGGGTTCGGCGCCCGGGCGCTGGCGGCCCACCAGAACAGCATCGAGGCGTTCATGCTGTTCGCGGTCGGGGTGCTGATGGCGCATACCACGCAAACGGCCGGATGGCTGATCGATACGCTGGCGATCGTTTTCGTGATTGCCCGAGTGGTTTACTTATTGTGTTATTGGGCCGATCTGGCGTGGCAGCGCAGTCTGGTCTGGGTGGTCGGCTTAGTGTGTTCCTTGTTGCTGATGATCAGCCCGACTTTCAGGACCGTTTTGCTCTAACGGGCCACTTTGGCGTATTGCCGAAAAATGACAGGCAAAAGAAAACCCGCACTTGGCGGGTTTTCTTTATTGCGGCGAAGAGCAGGTCATTGCTTCTTGGCGGCTTCGTCTGCGGCGGCTGCGTTCGATTCAGCCTGATCTTTGGCGGCTTCGGCGTTTTCTTTTGCCGCTTCGTTCACTTTATCCTGAGCTTCATTCATTTTCTGCTGAGCTTGTTCAGCGTGTTGGTTGGCATCTTGAGCTTTGTCCTCGGATTTTTTATCGCAGGCGGCGAGACCGAGGGAAGCGGTCAACATCAAGGCAATAGCTAAAGTCTTACGCATGGGGTGTTTCTCCTGGTGGAAAAGAACTACTGGCCTTAAGAACGCGTTGTCCAAGGTTAAGTTCCTCATTTCCCACAGATATATAAGTTTGTTCTGAGAAGGAACTTTTTCTGTTCTTTCCAATACTGCGGACCGCCACTGAATAGAGCATTTGTTAAATGGCCGACAACCCTGTTTTTGAGCGCGCAACAAGATTCCTTTCGGCCCTGCGCCACTGCCAGGTGCTGGGGCTGCGCGTGCACAGCGCCGACAGCGAAGGCCTGACGGTGGTCTTGCCCTACAGTGCAAGCATCGTCGGCAACCCGCAGACCGGCGTCATCCATGGCGGCGCCCTGACGTCGCTGATGGATACCGCGTGCGGCATGGCCACGCTGTGCGTGTTGCCGGAGTTCGAGGTGTGTCCGACCCTCGACCTGCGGATCGACTATATGCACGCCGCGCAGCCGCACAAGGATGTCTATGGCTTCGCGCAGTGCTACCGGGTCACCACGGACGTGATCTTCGCCCGCGGTTTCGCCTATCAGGACGACCCGGAACATCCGATCGCCCACGTCGTCGGCACCTTCATGCGCATGGGCAAGGGGCTCAAGGGCACCCAGGGCTTCGGCGGCAAGATCAAGGGAGAGGGGCAATGAGCGATCTCAAGCGGCAGCTCGAACAGGCCCACGCGCAGGGCGACTACGCGCCCCTGCTGAAACTGATCCCGTATGCCGGGCTGATCGGCGTCGAATGTTCCCGGGTGGGCGACGAGCTGCTGTTCAGGCTGCCGGCCAACAAGGACAACATCGGCAACCCGCTGTTGCCGGCGATCCACGGCGGGGTGATCGCCGGGTTCATGGAGCTGGCCGCGGCCCTGCACCTGCTGATCTTCACCGGGGCGCCCGGCGTGCCGAAGATCATCGACTTCTCCCTCGACTATCTGCGCGCCGGGCAGTTTCGCGACACCTGGGCCAAATGTCAGGTCTGCCGTCAGGGCCGACGGGTGGCCAACGTGGCCGTCACGGCCTGGCAGACCACCGAAGGCGAACCGATCGCCACGGCCCGCGCGCACTTCAAGATTGATGACCCCTTGAAATCCTGACACGCGTCCCCAACTCAGAGAACAACCCGCCGCCGACCGGCAAGGTCGCGGCCAATGCCATCTGATTGGAGTTTGATGACCATGAGTGTGGAAACTCAAAAGGAAACCCTGGGCTTCCAGACCGAGGTAAAGCAGCTGCTGCACCTCATGATCCATTCGCTGTATTCCAACAAGGAAATCTTCCTGCGCGAATTGATCTCGAACGCCTCCGACGCCGTGGACAAGCTGCGCTTCGAAGCCCTGGCCAAGCCTGAGCTGCTCGAAGGCGGCGCCGACCTGAAAATCCGTGTGAGCTTCGACAAGGACGCCAAGACCGTCACCCTCGAAGACAACGGCATCGGCATGAACCGCGACGACGTGATCACCCACCTGGGCACCATCGCCAAGTCGGGCACCGCCGATTTCATGAAGAACCTCACCGGCGACCAGAAGAAGGATTCGCACCTGATCGGTCAGTTCGGCGTCGGTTTCTACTCGGCGTTCATCGTCGCCGACAAGGTCGACGTGTACAGCCGCCGCGCGGGCGCCGCCGCCAGCGAAGGCGTGCACTGGTCGTCGAAGGGCGAGGGCGATTTCGAAGTCGCGACCCTCGACAAGGCCGATCGCGGCACCCGCATCGTCCTGCACCTGAAGTCCGGTGAAGACGAGTTCGCCGACGGCTGGCGCCTGCGCAACATCATCAAGAAGTACTCCGACCACATCGCGCTGCCGATCGAGCTGCCGAAAGAGGCTGCCGCCGCCGAAGGCGAAGAGAAGCCGGCGCTGGAGTGGGAAACCGTCAACCGCGCGAGCGCCCTGTGGACCCGTCCCCGTACCGAGATCAAGGACGAGGAATACCAGGAGTTCTACAAGCACATCGCCCATGACTTCGAAAACCCGCTGAGCTGGAGCCACAACAAGGTCGAAGGCAAGCTGGAATACAGCTCGCTGCTGTACGTGCCGGCCCGCGCGCCGTTCGACCTGTACCAGCGCGAAGCGCCGAAGGGCCTGAAGCTGTACGTCCAGCGCGTGTTCGTGATGGATCAGGCCGAATCGTTCCTGCCGCTGTACCTGCGTTTCATCAAGGGCGTGGTCGACTCCAACGACCTGTCGCTGAACGTGTCGCGGGAAATCCTGCAGAAAGACCCGATCATCGATTCGATGAAGTCCGCGCTGACCAAGCGCGTGCTGGACATGCTGGAGAAACTGGCGAAGAACGAGCCTGAGCAATACAAGGGCTTCTGGAAGAACTTCGGCCAGGTCATGAAAGAAGGCCCGGCCGAAGATTTCGCCAACAAGGAAAAGATCGCCGGCCTGCTGCGCTTCGCTTCCACCAACGGCGACGACGAGCAGATCGTCGGCCTGGCCGACTACCTGGCCCGCGCCAAGGAAGGTCAGGACAAGATCTACTACCTCACCGGCGAGTCCTACGCGCAGGTCAAGAACAGCCCGCACCTGGAAGTCTTCCGCAAGAAAGGCATCGAAGTGCTGCTGCTGACCGACCGCATCGACGAGTGGCTGATGAGCTACCTCAGCGAATTCGACGGCAAGGGCTTTGTCGACGTGGCCCGGGGTGACCTGGACCTGGGCAACCTGGACTCGGAAGAGGACAAGAAGGCCGCAGAGGAAGTCGCCAAGTCGAAGGAAGGTCTGGTCGAGCGCCTCAAGACCGCCCTGGGCGAGTCCGTGGCCGAAGTCCGCGTTTCCCATCGCCTGACCGATTCGCCGGCGATCCTGGCCATCGGCGAGCAGGACCTGGGCCTGCAGATGCGCCAGATCCTCGAAGCGAGCGGGCAGAAGGTGCCGGATTCCAAGCCGATCTTCGAATTCAACCCGAACCACCCGTTGATCGAGAAGCTCGACAGCGAGGTCAGCGAGGAGCGTTTCGGCGACCTGTCGCACATCCTCTTCGACCAGGCGGCCCTGGCCGCCGGCGACAGCCTGAAAGACCCGGCCGCCTACGTGCGCCGTCTGAACAAGCTGCTGGTCGAGCTGTCGGCTTGACCCCAACCTGAATAAACCCGCTTCGGCGGGTTTTTTCATTCCGGCGTTTAATCATTAGGAGTCAGAAATGAGCCAAATCACTGTGCGTTCCGTGGTCTATCAGATTGACGGCCAGCCTTATGAAGGCCGGCTGGCGTTCGACGCCGAACACAAGGGCGCCCGTCCGGGCCTGTTGATGGCACCGAACTGGATGGGCGTCAGTGCCGGGGCGGAAGAGATCGCCAAGTCGGTGGCGGCCAAGGGTTATGTGGTGCTGATCGCCGACGTGTACGGGCAGGCCGTGCGCCCGCAGAACGCCGACCAGGCCGGCGCGGCGATGATGCCGCTGAAGAACGACCGGGCCTTGCTGCGCAAGCGTCTGCAGGTGGCCTTCGAACAGCTTCAGAAGCAGGGCGAAGCGGCGGTGGACACCTCGAAGCTGGCGGTGTTCGGTTTCTGCTTCGGCGGTTGCTGCGCCCTGGACCTGGCCCGCACCGGCGCGCCGGTGAAGGCGGCGGTGTCGTTCCACGGCACGCTGGATTCGCCGAACCCGGCGGACGCGAACAACATCAAGGGCTCGGTGCTGGTGCTGCACGGCGCTTCCGACCCGCTGGTGCCGAAGGAGCAGTTGCCGGCGTTCGAGGAGGAAATGAACGCGGCGGGCGTGGATTGGCAGTTGCTGAGCTATGGCGGCGCGGTGCATTCGTTCACCGACCCGCACGCCAATGTGCCGGGCAAGATGATGTACGACGCCAAGACCGCTGCGCGGGCGTTCAAGTCGATGCATGACCTGCTGGACGAAGTGTTCAAGGCCTGACCGGGCCTTCAAAGCCAGCAGGCCGGTTCGCATCGCAAAGAACTGTGGGAGCCAGCCTGCCGGCGATGAGGCCAGTGCCGTCGACACTTCGGCGCCTGTCCCGCCGCCATCGCCGGCAGGCCGGCTCCCACAGGATCCTTGCCTGCAAGCGCTCAAGACCTACGGCAGTTCGATCCGCTCGGTTTCCCCCGGCACCGTCGGCCAATCCCCGGCCGCCCACTTGCGCCGTGCCTCATCGATCGCCGCCGGATCGCTGGCGACGAAGTTCCAGTTGATCCTTCGAGGCCCGTCCAGCGGTGCGCCGCCGAACAGCACGGCATGGGCGTCGCTGTCGGCGAACAGGCTCATTTCCTCGCCGGGCGGCAGCACCGCCAAGGCATGGGGCTCCAGACTTTCGCCATTGAGCTGCACATCGCCGCTCAAAACATACACCGCCCGCTCTTCGTGTTCGGTGGGGATCAGCAGCGTGGTGGCGGTCTGCATCTTAAGTTCCGCGTACAGCGTCGGCGACAGCACCGGCACCGGCGATTCGAGGCAGAAGCCTGAGCCTGCGATCATGCGGATCTGCACGCCCAGGCTGTCGCTGACCGGCAGCGTCGCTGCCGGATGATGGCTGTAGTGCCCCGGCCCCTGTTCGCGGTTCTTGGGCGAGGCCAGCCAGATCTGCAGTCCATGCATCTTGAAGCTTTGTTCCCACAGCGGCGCAGGCGTGCGCTCGACGTGGGCGATGGCGCTGCCGGCGGTCATCCAGCTGACGTCGCCGGCGTTGACCACCTGATCGGAGCCCAGGCTGTCCTTGTGCTGGATCTGGCCATCGAACAGATAGGTGAGGGTCGACAGGCCGATGTGCGGATGCTGGCGGATGTTCATGCCTTTACCGGCCGGGTAGACGGTTTCGAGCATGTGGTCGAAAAACACGAAAGGCCCGACGCTGCGGCATTTGGCCGACGGCAGCGGGCGCAGGATCGGCTGCCCTTCGACGTCTTCGGCGCGCGGGCGGATGATCAGGGGTTGCTTGTCCATGGTGCGTTCCAGGCTGGGCGGGTGACGCGGGGAGCATAACCCGCCGCGTCCCCGGGCGGATCATTGGCTGTCGAAGCCTTGCGGCGCGTGGGTTTCGATGCTCACTTCGCTGGTGGTCATCAGCTTGTGGATCGGGCAGCGGTCGGCGACCCGCAGCAATTCCTCGCGCTGCGCATCGGTGAGCACGCCCTTGAGGGTGAGGGTGACGTGCAGGGCGTACTTGCCTTTCTGCTCCTGGCTGTTGTCGCGTTTGACTTCGACGCCGACACCGGTCAGCGGAATGTCCTTTTTCTTGGCGTACAGCTTCAGGGTCAGGGCCTTGCACGCGCCCAGGGCGGCGTCGAAGTAATCGTGCGGCTCCGGGGCGGAGCCTTCGCCGCCGACGCTGGCGGGCGCATCGGTGAACAATGGGTGGTCATCGATCTGGACAGTGTGGCGAAAACCTTCGGCGGAGACGGTATTGACGGTGACAGTCATGGGAACCTCGCAAGCGGTGGGAAAAGCCATTCGAGCAAAAAGAACCTCGCAGGTATAGAACATGTGTGCTGAATCGGCGTTCCACTTTATTGTGCGTCGCGCAAGGTGGCGATGAGGTCGCACGGGCATTCCTATGGCAAACGTGCGGCGAACGGCGCTGAAGTCCGGTCAACCGTCGCTGAATCGTTCATGCCGAGGCTTCGAAGTATCAAGGCCTTTTGATATCACCTTTTCGTCTTACGCAAATTTCCGCCGGGCCGATACCTTCTAAAGCAGCCAGCTGCAGGGTTGATGCAGCGCTTTTGGAAGGAACCAGAGCAATGAGTATCCGTAGCCTCAATATCGCCCCCCGGGCCGGCCTCGGTTTCGGGGTGCTGGCGCTGATGGTGTTCGCGCTCGGGGCGTTCGCCCTGCTGCAGATGTCGAACATGCGCGCCCAGTCCGACGAGGTCGACAACAATTGGCTGCCCAGCGTGATGGCGGTCGGCGAGATGAGCCAGGACATGCTGCGTCTGCGGGCGCTGACCATGCGTCTGCTGCTCAACCGCGATCCGCAGGCGCTGGCGCAGAACGTCGCCAAGCTCACTGAGTTGCGCGGCGTGCTGAGCGAGGCCCAGCAGCGCTACGACGCCTTGATCGTGCTGCGGGAGGAGCGGGCGCTGTTCGACCGGTTCAAGGTCGCCGAGCACAAGTACCTGGAGTTTCAGGCCCAGGTGATGGCGTTGTCCGCGCAGGACAAGGTGGAAGAGGCGGCGGCCATTCTCAACGGCCAGATGAGTCCGTTGGCCGACGACATCGCCGTCACGCTCAAGGAGTTGGTCGAGCTGAACAAGCACAACGCCAACCTCGCCACCGAGGCGGCTCGGCTGGTGTTCATCAATTCGCGGGTGTGGGTCGGGGTGATGATCGGCATCACCGCGCTGATCACCGTTGCGCTGGCGCTGCTGTTGACCCGCAGCATCGTGCTGCCGCTCTCGCAGTCGCTGAACGTCGCGGAGGTGGTGGCGGGCGGCGACCTGACCGGCGACATCAATGTGTCCGGCAAGGATGAGCCGGCGCGGCTGCTGCAGGCGCTGCAGAGCATGCAGCACAGTTTGCGCGACACCATCCGGCGCATTTCCGAATCCTCCAGCCAGCTGGCCTCGGCGTCGGAGGAATTGAGTTGCGTGACAGAGGACGCCACGCGCGGGCTGCATCAGCAGAGTCTGGAGATCGAGCAGGCCGCGACGGCGGTGAACCAGATGACGGCGGCCGTGGAGGAGGTGGCCAGCAACGCCGTGGCTACCTCAGAGGCGTCGCGGGAGTCCGATCGCATCGCCCAGCACGGCCGCGAACAGGTGCAGCAGACCGTTTCTTCCATCGAGTCGCTGGCCGAGGACGTCACGGCCAACGCGACCCAGGTGGAAGACCTGGCCCAGCAGGTCTACAGCATCAGCAAGGTGCTGGATGTGATCCGTTCGATCGCCGAGCAGACCAACCTGCTGGCGCTGAACGCGGCCATCGAGGCGGCTCGCGCAGGCGATGCCGGGCGTGGTTTCGCGGTGGTGGCCGACGAGGTGCGGGCGCTGGCCCATCGCACCCAGCAGTCGACCCAGGAGATCGAGCAGATGATCGGCGGCATTCAGCAGGGCACGGATGCGGCGGTCAGTTCGATGCAGCAAAGCAACGTCCGCGCCCGTTCGACCCTGGATCTGGCCAAGGCCGCCGGCACTGCGCTGGAGGAGATCGCCTCGGCCTTCACGCAGATCAACGAGCGCAACCTGGTGATCGCCAGCGCGTCCGAGCAGCAGGCGGCCGTGGCGCGGGAGGTCGACCGCAACCTGATGAATATCCGCGATCTGGCGATGCAGACCTCGGCCGGGGCCAACCAGACCAGCGCCGCCAGCCAGGAGCTGTCGCGATTGGCGGTGGACCTGAACAACATGGTGGCCAAGTTCTCGGTATGAAGGATCCGGGCAAAGAAAAGCCCCGCGTTTGCGGGGCTTTTCGATAGTGCGGCACATCAGCTGCCTTTGACGGTCCTGCCGTTGACGGTGCCGTCCAGGAGCATGATGTTGTACTCCTTGCCGTCGGTCTCGACCTGTTGCAGGCGTACCAGCAGGTAATCCCAGTCCTTGGCGAACCACAGCACGGTGATGCGCTTGCTCTGTGTCGGATCGCGCACGCGTTCGACCTTGATCGCATCGATCTGGCCGGCCTTGGTCTCGACCTTCTCCGAGCCCAGCACGCGGAAGTCATAGGTGTCGACTTCGCCGCCGTCGACCACCTGATAGCTCATGGTCTTCTTGCCGGCGGCCACGTCATGCTGCAGCGCCAGCTGGTAGGTGGACTTGTCGACCATGCCGCGGTTCAGCGGAATCTTCACCGCGTCGCCGCGGTCGGTGCCGGTGACCAGCTTGTTGGCCCAGTCGAAGTCCAGGTCAGCCTTTTTCGCCTTGCCCAGGCCACCGCGTTCGAAGTGGTAGGACTGCGGCAGCAGCGTGTCCTTGTCCAGGGTCAGGGTGCTTTCCTCGGACAGGCTGGCGATCATCATCGAGGCCTTGAAGCTGAGCTTCCAGGCGCCGTTGGCTTCCTTGGTCAGGCTGCGTTCGGCGGTGCCGCTCATGGGCAGCTGCTTCCAGTCGGCGGTGTAGCTGGCGGAGAACGGTTGAAGGTCTGCCGCCTGTGCCAGAGGCAGGGCGAGCAGAGCGCAAGCGAAGAGCAGGGCGCGACGCATAAAATCTCCTAGTTTCGAATCAAGTGGCCGGTGGCCGCGAGTACCTGGCCATCCAGTAAAGCACCTTGTTCGCCAAGGGCCAGCCGTCCTTCGGCAAACCAGCGCACGGCCATCGGGTAGATCAGGTGTTCCTGAACGTGAACCCTCTGCGCCAGGCTCTGCGGCGAATCGTGCAACTCTACCGGTATCACAGCCTGTACGACCAGAGGCCCGCCATCGAGTTCCTCGGTGACGAAGTGCACGGAGCAGCCGTGTTCGGCGTCGCCGGCCTCCAGCGCGCGCTGATGGGTATGCAGCCCCTTGTACTTGGGCAGCAGTGACGGATGGATGTTGAGCAGGCGACCCTGGTAGTGGCGCACGAACCCTGCGCTGAGGATGCGCATGAAGCCGGCCAGCACCACCAGTTCGGGATTGAATTCGTCGATCAGTTCGATCAGGGCGGCATCGAAGGCTTCGCGGCCTTCGAAGGCCTTGTGGTCCAGGGTGCGGGTTTCGATGCCCGCGTCCTTGGCGCGCTGCAGGCCGTAGGCGTCGGCGCGGTTGGAAACCACCGCAGCGATGCGGACCGGGCTGTCGCCGGTCCGCGTGCTGTCGATCAGGGCCTGCAAGTTACTGCCGGTGCCGGACAGCAGCACCACGACATTACAGGTGCTCGGCATCAGTGAGCCTTGAGGTTCTTCAGTTCGACCTGTGCGGCGCCTTCGGCGGCCGCGGCGATCTGGCCGATGACCCAAGGCTGCTCGCCGGCTTCGCGCAGGACGTTCAGGGCCGATTCAACGTGCTCCTGGGCCACGCAGATCACCATGCCCACGCCGCAGTTCAGCACGCGGTGCATTTCGGTCTCGTCGACGTTGCCTTTCTCTTGCAGCCAGTCGAATACCGCAGGGCGGGTCCAGCTCGCCACGTCGACCACGGCCTGGGCGCCTTTTGGCAGTACGCGCGGGATGTTGTCCAGCAGGCCGCCGCCGGTGATGTGGGCCATGGCCTTGACGGCGCCGGTGTCCTTGATCAGCTTGAGCAGCGGCTTGACGTAGATGCGGGTCGGGGCCATCAGCAGGTCGGTCAGCGGTTTGCCGTCGAGCTGGGTGTTTTCGATGTCGGCGCCGGACACTTCGATGATCTTGCGGATCAGCGAGTAGCCGTTGGAGTGCGGGCCGGACGACGGCAGGGCGATCAGGGCGTCGCCGGTGGCGACCTTCGAGCCGTCGATGATTTCCGACTTTTCCACCACGCCGACGCAGAAGCCGGCCAGGTCGTAGTCTTCGCCTTCGTACATGCCCGGCATTTCAGCGGTTTCGCCGCCCACCAGGGAGCAGCCGGACAGTTCGCAGCCGGCGCCGATGCCGGTCACCACCTGGGCGGCGGTGTCGACGTTGAGCTTGCCGGTGGCGTAGTAGTCGAGGAAGAACAGCGGCTCGGCGCCGCACACCACCAGGTCGTTGACGCACATGGCGACCAGGTCGATGCCGATGCTGTCGTGCTTGTTCAGGTTCAGCGCCAGGCGCAGCTTGGTGCCGACGCCGTCGGTGCCGGAAACCAGCACGGGCTGCTTGTAGCCGGCCGGGATTTCGCAGAGGGCGCCGAAGCCGCCCAGGCCTCCCATGACTTCCGGGCGCGCCGTGCGCTTGGCGACGCTCTTGATGCGTTCGACCAATGCTTCACCGGCGTCGATGTCTACACCGGCGTCCTTGTAGCTCAGGGAGGGTTGCTTGCTCATGATCCAGGCCTTTGTAAGGGAGGGATTTCTGGGTAACGACCGATTTCTGCGGGGCACCGAAACCGGTGGGGCGGGTGCCTCACGCGTCATTCGGGTGGCCCGGCTGTTGCCGGTCTGCGAAGGCGCGCGATTTTATCAGGCTTGAGGGGCAGCGGCCATCCTCGTGCCGACGGGCAGGGGCATATCACCTGAAAAAAATTGCAATTGAATGGTCGGTGACCTCGCCGCTGCCTGTATAAGGGAACCGTCTATCGTTAGGGCTGTGCAAAAAACTTACGGCCAGCGTGTGAATGTTTTGCGACGGCCTGTGGTCACAGGCTTGCTTCAGCCGGTTCACGCGGCCTGTTCCAGCCGCTCTTGTCGACGGGAATTCTCCATGCGTCTTTGCAAATTGCTGTTTGTGGGTTGTCTGTCCCTGGTCAGCCTGGCGAGCCACGCCGAAAACCTCAAAGGCCTGTACCAGGTGCGCGAGCCGGTCAACGGCCAGGCGCCGGAGGAGCGCGACCGCGCCACGCAGGCGGCGCTGGACACCCTCGTGCTGCGCCTGACCGGCGACCCGAAGGCGCCGCAGAATCCGGGGTTGGCGGCGATCCGCAAGGATCCGCAGCAGATCATCAGTCAGTACGGTTTCGACGCGGGGCCGCCGGAGGTGCTGAAGGTCGATTTCGATCCGGGCACCACGGAGCAGGCGCTGCGCCGCGCCGGGCTTGCGTTGTGGGGCGCCAACCGCCCTTCGATCCTGGGCTGGTGGCTGAACGATTCCGCTGAAGGTTCGAGCCTGGTCGGTGACGGCCAGGCCAGCGCCGCGCCGTTGCGCCGGGCGGCCCAGCACCGCGGCCTGCCGCTGCGCTTGCCGCTGGCGGACCTGAGCGAACAGCTGGTGGCCACCGCGCCGACCCTGGAGGGTACGGATCCGGCGCCTTTGCGCAGTGCATCGGAGCGTTACAGCGCCGACGCCCTGCTGGCGGTGCATGCCCGCGAGGAGGGCGGTCAGTGGCAAGCCAAATGGCACCTGTGGCTCGGCGACCAAAAGGAGGCGGGCAGTGTGCAGGGCGCCGATCAGGCGGCGGTGGCCGATGCGGTCATGCTGGCGGTCGCCGGGCGGTTGGCGCCGCGCTTCGTCGCCCGGCCCGGTGCATCCGGCCAGCAGGTCCTGGATGTGCAGGGCATGAACCTTGAGCATTATGCCGCCCTGATGCGGTTGCTTGAGCCGTTCGGCGTGCGTCTGCAGAGTGTCGATGCCGATCGCATCGTGTACCGGGTCAACGGCAGCGCCGATCAGTTGCGTGCGCAGCTGGCGCTGGCGAAGCTGCAGGAGTTGCCGGCCGAAGCGCCGGCTCCGGTCGCGGCGCCCCAGCCGGCGGTCCCGGGAGTTGCGCCTGTTCCGGCGGCGCCCGCGGTCGCGCCGGCGCTTCGGTTTCGCTGGTAAGTCGTTCTTTCATATATAGAAGCAATGGAGTGTTACATGGCCGATACACGGCGTTGGTTTTGGTTGGGCGGGGTGGCCCTGCTGTGTGCGTTCGTCTGGTTGCTGCACCCGATCCTCACGCCGTTTCTGGTGGCGTTGCTGCTCGCGTACCTGTTCGACCCGCTGGTGGACCGTCTTGAGCGGATAGGCCTCTCCCGCACCTGGGGCGTGATTGCGGTGTTCGCGTTGTTCACCTTGATCGTGACCACGTTGCTGCTGGTGCTGGTGCCGATGTTGGCCCGGCAGCTGTTGCGCCTGTATGAGCTGGCGCCGCAGATGCTCGACTGGCTGCAGCACACCGCTTTGCCGTGGGCGCAGGCGAAGCTGGGGCTGGCGGAAGGGTTCTGGAAGTTCGACAAGGTCAAGGCGGCGATCAGCGAGCACGTCGGGCAGACCACCGACATCGTCGGTGCCGTGCTGACGCAGGCGACGGCGTCGAGCCTGGCGTTGATCGGCTGGCTGGCGAACCTGGTGCTGATTCCGGTGGTGAGTTTCTACCTGCTGCGGGATTGGGACGTGATGATGGCCAAGATCCGCAGCCTGCTGCCCCGTGACCGCGAAGAGCGCATGGTGGCGCTGGCCGGTGAATGCCACGAAGTGCTCGGCGCGTTCGTGCGCGGCCAGTTGCTGGTGATGGTGGCGCTGGGCGTGATCTACGCGGCGGGCCTGATGATTGTCGGCCTGGAACTGGGGCTGCTGATCGGTCTGATCGCGGGGCTGGCGGCGATTGTGCCGTACATGGGCTTTGTCATCGGCATCGGCGCGGCGCTGATCGCAGGGTTGTTCCAGTTCGGCGGCGAGCTGTATCCGATGATCGGGATCGTCGCGGTGTTCATGGTCGGGCAGGCGCTGGAAGGGATGGTGCTGACGCCGCTGCTGGTGGGGGACCGGATCGGCCTGCACCCGGTGGCGGTGATTTTCGCGATCCTGGCCGGCGGCGAGCTGTTCGGCTTCACCGGCGTGCTCCTGGCGTTGCCGGTGGCGGCGGTGATCATGGTGCTGGTGCGGCATGTCCATGACTTGTACAAGGACTCCGACATCTACAGCGGCGTGGACGAACCTGAATTGTGACGCGAGCGGCGGGCTGCCCGGCGGATCGCCGGGTTGGCCCGGCTCATGCAGGCGCGATCGGTGGCGCGGCCGCCAGAGAAACTGCCATGAAACCAAGACGTTAACGCAAACCTTTGATTTTGCTTGGGGTCTGTCGGATTGTGCGCTCCGCTTCACGGGTATAAACTTCGCACACTTTACACAGAGGTCACTAATGGTTCCCCGGGAACCGTTCAGTCAGCATGAAACCGATTCAGCTGCCCCTAGGTGTGCGTCTGCGTGACGACGCCACCTTCATCAACTACTACCCAGGCGCCAATGCCGCTGCACTCGGCTATGTCGAGCGCCTCTGCGAAGCCGACGCCGGTTGGACCGAAAGTCTGATCTATCTCTGGGGCAAGCATGGGGTAGGGCGCACTCATCTGTTGCAGGCGGCCTGCCTGCGCTTCGAGCAGATGGGGGAGCCGGCGGTTTACCTGCCGCTGGCCGAGCTGATGGATCGCGGCATCGAAATTCTCGACCACCTCGAACAGTACGAACTGGTCTGCCTGGATGACCTGCAGGCGGTGGCGGGCAAGGCGGATTGGGAAGAAGCGCTGTTTCACCTGTTCAACCGCCTGCGCGACAGCGGCCGGCGCCTGCTGATCGCCGCCTCGACGTCCCCCCGTGAATTGCCGGTGAAGCTGGCCGACCTGAAATCGCGCCTGACCCTGGCGCTGGTGTTCCAGATGCGTCCCCTTTCCGATGAAGACAAGCTGCGTGCATTGCAGTTGCGTGCGTCCCGTCGCGGCCTGCACCTGACCGACGAAGTCGGCCATTTCATCCTGACCCGGGGCACCCGCAGCATGAGCGCGCTGTTCGACCTGCTGGAGCAGCTCGACCAGGCTTCGCTGCAGGCCCAACGCAAGCTGACGATCCCTTTCCTGAAAGAAACCCTGGGCTGGTGAAAGCCTTCAAGTCCGTGGCTTTCAGCCGGGTTCGGCATATTTCAGGCGCCAGAAAACCCGCTTTCCTGAGCGCTGCTCAGGCTGCGTATCGTTTCAAATAGGCTTAAGCGCTTAGATGTAAACGAGAAACCGGGAAGTCACAAAAAGATCGATTGAATTTGCAAATGAGGCCGATAGCGGGCATAGTCTCGGCTTCTTTACAACTTCAGCCACGGTCGTGCCCATGCTAAAGCGCTTCGCACCCCTCGTGCCTCTCGCACTCGTCACCCTGCTGTTCGGTTGCGCTGCTCATTCACCTGTTCAAGAGCAGCAACAGCAGTACAAGAATTTCGCTACCGCCCAGTCTTCCGTCATTTACCAGGAAGAGCTGGACACCGAAAAGGAACTGGCCGACTTCAACGGCAAGAAGCCTTACCAGCTGCCGGTTCTGGCCGACAGCATCCTTGAGCGCGGCATGTCCCTGATCGGTACCCGTTACCGTTTCGGCGGCACCTCCGAAGCCGGCTTCGATTGCAGCGGTTTCATCGGCTACCTCTTCCGCGAAGAGGCCGGCATGAACCTGCCACGCTCCACCCGCGAAATGATCAACGTGGATGCCCCGCAAGTCTCGCGCGGCAACCTGGAGCCGGGCGACCTGCTGTTCTTCGCCACCAACGGCCGTCGCGGCCGTGTGAGCCACGCAGGCATCTACCTGGGCGACAACCAGTTCATTCACTCCAGCAGCCGCCGCAGCGGCGGTGTGCGCATCGACAGCCTGGGTGACAGCTACTGGAGCAAGTCCTTCATCGAGGCCAAGCGTGCCTTGGCGATGGCGCCGACCGTGGTCACCGCCCGCAAGTGATGCCTCCCTTGTCGCCACGTCCGTGGCGACAAACGGTCGCGGCCAGTCAGTAGACGTAAACTTTACAGGGTGAAGTTAAAGTCTTACTTGAAGTTTGCCGCGTAGCCGCTAGAATTCTGATCTACTTTGATGGCAAACCGCCTGCGTCCCAACGCAGGCGGTTTTGTTTTCTGTCGAATCGGCAGTGAAAGCCGCAGCCAGATCAGGATGTTCTGCTTATGACGATGTCGGCCCGCCTCGCCTTGATGATGCTCGCAGCGCTGCTCAGCGGCTGCGCCAGCCGCACGCCGCCGCCCGCGCCGGTGGTGCGTGCACCGATTGTGTTCGGATCCTCCCAAAGCTTTTCTCCGGCTGCCGAAGACGTGCTGTTCCGCGCGCTCGGCCTGGTCGGCACGCCTTACCGCTGGGGCGGCAACACGCCGGACTCGGGCTTCGATTGCAGCGGCCTGATCGGCTTCGTCTACCGCGATGCCGCCGGCATCACGCTGCCGCGTTCCACGCGGGAGATGATCGTGATGCAGGCACCGAACGTCGGCAAGGAAGGGCTGCAGACTGGCGACCTGATTTTCTTCGCCACCAACGGCGGCTCCCAGGTCAGCCATGCGGGGATCTATGTCGGGGAAGGGCGCTTCGTCCACGCGCCGGCCACCGGCGGCACGGTGAAGCTGGACAGCCTGTCCAAGGCCTACTGGCAGAAGGCGTACCTGAGCGCCAAGCGCGTATTGCAGCCGGAGCACCTGGCGCACAACCCTTAGCCTTCAAGATAACCTGTAGGAGCGAGCCTGCTCGCGATGGCGTCCGTCCAGCCGACTTCCATGTCAGCTGACAGACCGCCATCGCGAGCAGGCTCGCTCCTACAGTGTCTTTGGGGTGGTCTCAGATGTTCATCGGGCCGCAGATACCCGCCACACCTTGTTCCCCACGTCGTCGGCCACCAGCAGCGCGCCTTGTCGGTCGATCACCACGCCCACCGGCCGGCCCATGGCGTTCTCGTCCTTGTCGAGGAACCCGGTCAGCACATCCACCGGCGCACCGTTCGGCTTGCCGTTTGCGAACGGCACGAAGATCACCTTGTAGCCGCTGAGCGGCTTGCGGTTCCACGAGCCGTGCTGGCCGATGAACGCCCCTTCCTTGAAGGTCGGCGGCAGGCTGTTGCCTTCGGCGAAGGCCAGGCCCAGCGAGGCGGTGTGGGGGCCGACGGCGTAGTCCGGGGCGATGGCCTTGGCCACCAGGTCCGGGTTCTGCGGCTGCACGCGCACATCGACGTGCTGGCCGTAGTAACTGAACGGCCAGCCATAGAAGCCGCCGTCCTTGACCGAGGTGATGTAGTCCGGCACCAGGTCGCTGCCGATCTCGTCGCGTTCGTTGACGGCCGTCCACAGAGCGCCGGTCTGCGGCTCCCAGGCCAGGCCGTTGGGGTTGCGGATGCCCGAGGCGAAGATCCGGTGATTGCCGGTGGCGCGGTCCACCTCCCAGATGGCTGCCCGGCCTTGTTCCTGATCCAGGCCGTTTTCGCCGACGTTGCTGTTCGAGCCGACGGTGACGTAGAGCTTGTTGCCGTCCTGGCTGGCGATGACGTTTTTCGTCCAGTGGTGGTTCAGTGTGCCGCCGGGCAGGTCCGCGACCTTGACCGGTTGTGACTTGATTTCGGTCGCGCCGGGTTCGTAGTGAAAGCGCAGCAGGCGATCGGTGTCGGCGACATAGAGGTCGTTGCCGACCAGGGTCATGCCGAACGGCGAGTTGAGGTTTTGCAGGAACGCCGTGCGGGTCTCCGCGACACCGTCGTGATCGGCATCGCGCAGCAGCGTGATGCGGTTCGGGCTCGGTACGCCGGCACCGGCGCGGTTCATGACCTTTTTCGCGATCCAGCCCTTCAGGCCGCTGCCGTCATCGGGTTTGGGCGGGGCGTTGGTCTCCGCCACCAGAACGTCGCCGTTGGGCAGCACGTAGAGCCAGCGCGGGTGGTCGAGGTTGTCGGCGAACGCCGCCACTTGAGTGCCTGGCGCCGGTGTCGGTTTGGCGCCGTTCGGCCAGCCGACCGCCGGGGCGATGTGCACCGTCGGGATCAGGGTCTTGTTCGGCTCGGGCAGTGTGGGTGACGGGCCGGTGCCGTCGGCGACCTGCAGGCTGGAGGTTTCGCCGCAGGCGCTGAGTCCTGCGGCGGCCGCGATGACGAAAACGAACGGGGGCTTGCGCATTGCTTGTCTTCCCTATGAATGCATTCCCAATCATAGAGGCATGGACGACCCCGATGGTTCAAGCGCTCAGCCGCGCGCCTCCTTGAACAGCACGGCGATGCCCGGGTGGTAGTTGCCGGCTTCGCTGCGCAATTTGCGGTAGGCATAAGGGAAGTACCAGGCGACGGCGCAGGTGTGTTCCTTTTGCAGGTCGTCGACCATGTCCTGCAGCTCTTCGGGGCTGGCGCTGTGCTGGGCCTTCTGCGGCGAGACGAACAGGCAGCCGAGCTTGAGGTCGCTGGCGTAGCTGATGCGCTTGGCGTCGCTGGTGATGTCGTGCAGCGCCTGGGTCAGGTTGAGGCTGTTGACCCGCGGCCAGCGCTGGGTGGCCTGGATGTAGGCGCGGTCGTCGGTGCCGGCCAGGAACAGGTCGGCGCGGGCGTTGCGTTCGCCGTCCTCGTTCTGCTTGCGGGTGGCGGTGTCGCGCAGCGTCACCAGCTCGGCCATCCACGCGGCGGCGGAGAGCAGGCCCAGGTTGGCCTTCTCGTCGTGCCAGTAGGGGGTGTCGTTGTCGCCGCGCACGGCGTTGTAGCGGTCGATACAGTCAAACCAGCGTTCCAGCACCGGGCGCAGGAATTCCAGCCGCGGATTGCTGATGATCATGCCTTGCATGGTGCTCTCCCTTGTTATTGTGATGTGCTCTCTGCAGTCAAAAAGCATGGCTCTTTGATATCACTCATGGCAGTGTGGCACAAGATTGGCGTCAGTTAATTGATCAGCGGCATTTTTTCGTCGCCAAAGGCCCGCTTCATTTGACGCTCCACCCCCAACCCTCTAACCTTCGCGGCTTGTTTCAGGTGCTCTGTGGCTCCCGTCGACAGAGTGAAACAGGGAAGCCGGTGAGGGTCGTTTCCGAAGGTGGACGATCGCGATTCCGGCGCTGCCCCCGCAACGGTAAATGAGTGAAAGCTGTGCCTGATGCCACTGCGTCCGACGACGCGGGAAGGCGCACAGCCTGGCCTTGCGCCGCTCATGAGCCCGGAGACCGGCCTGATCCATCCAACGGCATCACGGTGGGCGATGCCAGGCTTGTCGCCATCTATTCTTGTGCCTGCCCGCCGTTACCCAGCCTCAACGGAGAGCTCCCCCATGACTGACACCACCGAGCGTGACGAGCGCCATCTGGCGCGCATGCAGCGCAAAAAAGCCGTGATCGACGAACGCATCGCCAACTCGCCGAACGAATGCGGCCTGTTGCTGGTGCTCACCGGCAACGGCAAAGGCAAGAGCAGCTCGGCGTTCGGCATGCTTGCCCGCGCCATGGGCCACGGCATGCAGTGCGGCGTGGTGCAGTTCATCAAGGGCCGCAACAGCACGGGCGAGGAATTGTTTTTCCGCCGTTTCCCCGAGCAGGTGCGTTTTCATGTGATGGGCGAAGGCTTCACCTGGGAAACCCAGGACCGTCAGCGCGACATCGCCGCCGCCGAGGCCGCGTGGGCAGTCTCCCGGCAGATGCTGCGTGACCCGTCCATCGGGCTGGTGGTGCTCGACGAACTGAACATCGCCCTCAAGCACGGCTATCTCGACCTCGATCAGGTGCTCGGCGACCTGCAGGCCCGTCCGCCGATGCAGCACGTGGTGGTCACGGGGCGCGCGGCCAAGCCGGAAATGATCGAGATGGCCGACACCGTCACCGAGATGGGCATGGTCAAGCACGCCTTCCAGGCCGGGATCAAAGCGCAGAAAGGCGTCGAACTTTGAATCAGCCTCGTCACTGCCCGGCGGTGCTGATCGCGGCGCCGGCCTCGGGCCAGGGCAAGACCACCGTCACCGCCGCGCTGGCCCGCCTGCACCGCAATCACGGGCGCAAGGTGCGTGTGTTCAAGTGCGGCCCGGACTTTCTCGACCCGATGATCCTCGAGCGCGCCAGCGGTGCGCCGGTCTATCAGTTGGACATGTGGATGGTCGGCGAGCAGGAAAGCCGCCGCCTGTTGTGGGAAGCCGCCGCCGAAGCCGACCTGATCCTGATCGAAGGCGTGATGGGCCTGTTCGACGGCACGCCGTCCAGCGCCGACCTGGCGCGGCATTTCGGCGTGCCGGTGCTCGGCGTGATCGACGGCACCGCCATGGCCCAGACGTTCGGTGCGCTGGCCCTGGGCCTGGCGCGCTATCAGCCGGACCTGCCGTTCGCCGGGGTGCTGGCCAACCGTGTCGGCACCGTGCGCCATGCGCAGCTGCTCGAAGGCAGCCTCACCGAAGGCCTGCGCTGGTACGGCGCGCTGTCCCGGGAAACCGGGATCGAGCTGCCGAGCCGTCACCTGGGCCTGGTGCAGGCCAGCGAACTCAATGACCTCGACGTGCGCCTCGACGCCGCTGCGCAAGCCCTGGCGGACAGCTGCGAGGTCGCGCTGCCGCCGCCGGTCGAATTCGCCGCCCCCGAGGTGCTGGAGATCGAACCGTTGCTGCAGGGCGTGCGGATCGCTGTCGCCCGGGACGAGGCCTTTGCCTTCACCTATGGCGCCAGTCTTGATCTGCTGCGGGCGATGGGCGCCGAACTGCGCTTTTTCTCGCCGATCCGCGATGCGGCGCTGCCCGAGGCCGACAGTCTCTATCTGCCGGGCGGCTACCCTGAACTGCACCACGAGGCGCTGGCGCAGAACACCTCGATGCTGGATGCGATCCGCGCCCATCATGCCGCCGGCAAGCCGCTGCTCGCCGAATGCGGCGGCATGCTCTATCTGCTCGACTCGCTGACCGACGTCAGCGGCACCCGCGCCGAACTGGCCGGCCTGCTCAGCGGCGATGCGGTGATGCAGAAGCGTCTGGCGGCGCTGGCTCTGCAGGCCGTCGAGCTGCCGGAAGGCACGCTGCGCGGCCACACCTACCACCATTCCCTGACCACCACCGGGCTTGCGCCGATCGCCCGCGGCCTGAGCCCCAACGGCGGGCGCGGTGCCGAGGCGGTCTACCGGGAAGGGCGGATGACCGCCTCCTACGTGCACTTTTACTTCCCGTCCAATCCGTCGGCGGTCGCCGCGTTGCTTTCGCCCGACCGCGAAGCCGCTGCCATCCCTGACGCACCGCAAGCGCCAGCGGGAGCGAGCCTGCTCGCGAAGGGGCCATGACAGACAACGCTTACACCCCGGCCGAACGCGAAGCCGTCTACCGCGCCATCGCCGAACGCCGCGACATGCGCCACTTCACGGGCGGCACGGTCGAGCCCGAACTGCTGCGCCGCCTGCTGGAGGCCGCCCACCAGGCGCCCAGCGTCGGCCTGATGCAGCCGTGGCGCTTCATCCGCATCAGCGACCGCACCCTGCGCGGCCGGATCCAGAACTTGGTGGAAGAAGAGCGGGTGCGCACCGCCGAAGCCCTCGGCGAGCGCAGCGACGAGTTCATGAAGCTCAAGGTCGAAGGCATCAATGACTGCGCCGAAGTGCTGGTGGCCGCGTTGGGGGACGACCGCGAACGGCACATTTTCGGCCGGCGCACGCTGCCGGAAATGGATCTGGCGTCGCTGTCCTGCGCGATCCAGAACCTGTGGCTGGCCGCCCGCGCCGAAGGCCTGGGCATGGGCTGGGTGTCGCTGTTCGAGCCCCAGGCCTTGGCCGACCTGCTGAACCTGCCGGCGGGGGCCAAGCCGTTGGCGGTGCTGTGCCTGGGGCCGGTCAAGAAATTCTATCCGGCGCCGATGCTGGTGCTCGAAGGGTGGGCGCAGGCGCGTCCGCTCCATGAGTTGCTGTACGAAAACCAATGGGGAGTGAGTGAATGAGTGTCGCGTTGTTGAGTGTCGCCGCCGTGGCGCTGGATGCGCTGCTGGGTGAACCGAAACGCTGGCATCCGCTGGTGGCGTTCGGCCGTTTCGCCGGGCGCGTCGAACAACGCTTCAATGCCGCAGGCCGTGGCTGGCGCAGCCATGGCGTGACCGCGTGGGTGATCGTGGTGCTGCCGTTGACCCTGCTGGCCACGGCGCTGTCGTGGGCGCCCTATGTGGGCTGGGTGGTGGAGATCCTCGCGCTGTATTGCGCCCTCGGCATGCGCAGCCTCGGCGAGCACGTCGAGCCGGTGGCCAAGGCCTTGCGCAGCGACGACCTGGAGGAGGCGCGCAAGCGCGTCGGGTATCTGGTCAGCCGCCAGACCAGCGAGCTGGACAGCACCGCCGTCGCCCGCGCCGCCACCGAATCGGTGCTGGAGAACGGCAGCGATGCCGTGTTCGCCGCGCTGTTCTGGTTTGCCGTGGCAGGGGCGCCCGGTGTGGTGCTCTATCGCCTGAGCAACACCCTCGACGCCATGTGGGGCTACCGCAACGAACGCTTCGAGCGTTTCGGCTGGGCGGCGGCGAAAATCGACGACGTGCTCAACTACATTCCCGCGAGGTTGGTGGCGTTGACCTACGCGCTGCTGGGCAAGACCCGGCTGGCCCTCAAGTGCTGGCGTACCCAGGGCCCGAAATGGGACAGCCCCAACGCAGGCCCTGTCATGGCCGCCGGCGCCGGTGCGCTGGGCGTGGAGTTGGGCGGGCCTGCGGTCTATCACGGCGAACTGCACGAGCGCCCGCAGTTGGGCGAGGGCGTGCCGGCGGATGCCGATTCCATCGACCGCGGCTGGCAATTGGTGCAGCGCGGGGTATGGTTGTGGCTGCTGATCCTTTGCGTGGGGGCTGAATTCTATGCTTGAGCACGGTGGCCGGCTGCGCAGGGCGGCGCTCGAGTACGGCATCGCCGAGCCGGACTGGCTCGACCTGTCCACCGGCCTTGCGCCGTGGCCGTTTGCGGTGCCGGACATCCCGCTGCGGGCCTGGGCCCGCCTGCCGGAAACCGACGACGGCCTGGAGCAGGCCGCGTGCGATTACTACGGCGCCGCGCAGGTGCTGCCGGTGGCCGGCTCGCAGATGGCCATCCAACTGCTGCCGCGCTTGCGCCGGGCCGGCAAGGTCGGCGTGCTGTCGCCTTGCTACGCCGAACATGCCGAAGCCTGGCGCCGCAGCGGCTATATCGTGCGTGAGGTGCTGGAGCAGGAAGTCGATTTCTTTCTCGACAGCCTCGATGTGCTGGTGGTGGTCAACCCGAACAATCCCACCGGGTTGAGCCTGACTCCGGCGCGCCTGCTCGACTGGCACGCCAGGCTCGCCCAGCGGGGCGGCTGGCTGGTGGTCGATGAAGCGTTCATGGACAACACCCCCCAACTGAGCCTGGCGCCCCATGCCCATCAGGTCGGCCTGATCGTGCTGCGCTCGTTCGGCAAGTTCTTTGGCCTCGCCGGGGTGCGGCTGGGGTTTGTCCTGGCCGAGCGCAAGCTGCTCAGGCTGCTGGCCGAACAGGTCGGCCCGTGGGCGGTCAGCGGGCCGACCCGGGTGCTGGGCCAGGCGTGCCTGCTGGACACCGAAGGCCACACCCGCCAACGCATCCGCAGCGACGAGTCCAGCGAACGGCTGGCCGCGCTGCTGGAGCGCTACGGCTTCAAGCCCCAAGGCGGGTGCGCCCTGTTTCAGTGGCTGATCACCGGCCAGGCAGCCCAGTTGCATGAGTTCATGGCCCGTCGCGGCATCCTGCTGCGCCTCTTCACCCACAACAGCAGCCTGCGTTTCGGACTGCCCGCCAACGCCGCCGATGAAGCGCGGCTCGAACAGGCCTTGCAGGCGTTCGTCAAGGATCGCCCCATGGATACACCGGCATGACCACGCTCATGGTGCAGGGCACCACTTCCGATGCCGGCAAAAGCACGCTGGTGACCGCGCTGTGCCGCTGGGCGACCCGCCAGGGCGTGGCGGTGGTGCCGTTCAAGCCGCAGAACATGGCGCTCAACAGCGCGGTGACCGCCGACGGCGGCGAAATCGGCCGCGCCCAGGCGGTGCAGGCACAGGCGTCGCACCTGGAACCGCACACCGACATGAACCCGGTGCTGCTCAAGCCCAACAGCGACACCGGCGCCCAGGTGATCATCCACGGGCGCGCCGTGACCACCATGAATGCGGTGGCCTATCACGACTACAAGGCCATCGCCATGCAGGCGGTGCTGGCCTCCCACGCACGGCTCAGCGCCGCGTACCCGCTGGTGATGGTCGAGGGCGCCGGCTCCCCGGCGGAGATCAACCTGCGGGCTGGCGACATCGCCAACATGGGTTTCGCCGAGGCGGTGGACTGCCCGGTGCTGCTGATCGCCGACATCAACCGCGGCGGCGTGTTCGCCCACCTGGTCGGCACGCTGGAGCTGCTGTCGCCCAGCGAGCAGGCGCGGGTCAAGGGCTTCATCATCAATCGCTTCCGGGGTGACCTCGCCTTGCTGCAGCCGGGCCTCGACTGGCTGGAGCAGCGCACCGGCAAACCGGTGGTCGGCGTGTTGCCCTACGTGATGGACCTGCACCTGGAAGCCGAAGACGGCATCGACCGGCGCCAGGCCGACAAGGCCGAACAGGTGCTGAAAGTGGTGGTGCCGGTGTTGCCGCGCATCAGCAACCACACCGATTTCGATCCGCTGCGCCTGCATCCGCAGGTGGATCTGCAATTCATCGGGCCCGGCCAGGCGATCCCGCCGGCGGACCTGATCATCCTGCCGGGCTCGAAGAGCGTGCGCAGCGACCTGGCTCATCTGCGCGCCAACGGCTGGGAAGCGGCCATCCGCCGGCACCTGCGTTATGGCGGCAAGCTGCTCGGGATCTGCGGCGGCCTGCAGATGCTCGGCGAGCAGGTGCATGATCCGCTGGGCCTGGAAGGTGCGCCGGGCTCCAGCGCCGGCCTGGGCTTGCTGGCGTTCGAGACGCAGCTCGAAGCCGAGAAGCAGTTGCGCAATGTCCGTGGACGCCTGGCGTTGGAAGACGCCGAGGTCAGCGGCTACGAGATCCATGCCGGCGTGACGACAGGGCCCGCCCTGGAGCAGGCCGCCGTGCATCTGGACGATGGCCGTTGCGACGGCGCGCAAAGTGCCGACGGGCAGGTGTTCGGCACCTATCTGCACGGCCTCTTCGAGTCGCCGGCGGCCAGTGCGGCGCTGCTGCGCTGGGCGGGCCTCTGCGAGGTGCAGGCGGTGGATTACCACGGCTTGCGCGAGCGCGACATCGAACGGCTGGCGGATCTGGTGGAAAAGCATCTGGATACCGGGCTGTTGCGTCGGCTCTGTGGGATCTGATTCGCCTGTGCCGGGCCTTTCGCGGGTGAGCCTGCGAAAGGGCCGGTTGCCTCACCGTACATTGTTCAGGATGTCCTCATGCTCCAACTGATCCTCGGCGGCGCCCGCTCCGGCAAAAGTCGCCTGGCGGAAAAACTCGCCGCCGACAGCGGCCTGGCCGTCACCTACATCGCCACCAGCCAACCGCTGGACGGTGAAATGAGCGAGCGGGTGGCCCACCACCGCGCCCGCCGTCCCGCCGAGTGGGGCCTGATCGAAGAGCCGCTGGCGCTGGCCCGCGTGCTGCGCGAGAACGCCGACGCCGGGCGCTGCCTGCTGGTGGACTGCCTCACGCTGTGGCTCACCAACCTTTTGATGCTCGACGACGCCGAACGCCTGGCCGCCGAGCGCGAGGCCTTGCTGGACTGCCTGGCGACGCTGCCGGGCGACATCGTTTTTGTCAGCAACGAGACCGGAATGGGTGTCGTGCCGCTGGGCGAATTGACTCGCCGCTATGTCGATGAAGCCGGTTGGCTGCATCAAGCCCTGGCCGAACGTTGTCAGCGCGTGGTGCTGACGGTCGCCGGCCTGCCCCTGACTCTGAAAGGACCTGCCCTATGACCCAAGCCTGGTGGTGCGCCCCGTGCCGACCCGTGAATGCCGACACCGTTGCCGAGGCGGCGGCGCGGCAACAGCAACTGACCAAGCCGGCCGGCTCCCTCGGTCGCCTCGAAGCGGTGGCGGTGCAGTTGGCCGGCCTGCAGGGGCAGGTCAAGCCGCGTCTCGACCGGTTGTGGATCGCGATCTTCGCCGGTGACCACGGGGTGGTGGCCGAGGGCGTTTCCGCCTATCCGCAGGAGGTCACCGGGCAGATGCTGCTGAACTTCGTCAGCGGCGGCGCGGCGATCAGCGTACTGGCGCGTCAGCTCGATGCGCAGCTGGAGGTGGTGGACCTGGGCACGGTGACGCCGTCGCTGGCGTTGCCGGGCGTGCGTCACTTGAACCTGGGCCCGGGCACCGCGAATTTTGTCGAAACGTCGGCGATGACCCGTGCGCAGGGCGAACAGGCCTTGCAGGCCGGCCGCGACAGCGTGCTGCGGGCCAAAACCGCAGGGACGCAATTGTTCATCGGCGGCGAAATGGGCATCGGCAACACCACGGCGGCCAGCGCGCTGGCCTGCGCCTTGCTCGATTGCCCGGTGGCGAGCCTGACCGGGCCCGGCACCGGGCTGAACGCCGAAGGCGTCAGCCACAAGGCGCAAGTGATCGAGCGGGCGCTGGCGCGGCACGCGGCCCAGCGCGGCGATGCGTTGCAGACCTTGTTCAACCTGGGCGGTTTTGAGATCGCCGCGTTGGTCGGAGCCTACCTGGCGTGTGCCCAGGAAGGCGTCGCGGTGCTGGTGGACGGGTTCATCTGCACCGTCGCCGCGCTGGTGGCCGTCCGCCTGAACCCGGCCTGCCGAGAGTGGCTGCTGTTCGGCCATCGCGGCGCCGAGCCTGGCCACCGGCATGTGCTGGAGTGCCTCGGAGCCGAGCCGTTGCTGGAGCTGGGCCTGCGTCTGGGCGAGGGCAGCGGTGCCGCGCTGGCGGTGCCGTTGCTGCGCCTGGCCTGCGACCTGCACGGGCAGATGGCGACGTTCGCCGAGGCGGCGGTGGCGGATCGCCCGGCATGACCTTGCGCCTGGATCTGCTGCGCCACGGTGAGACCGAGCTGGGCGGCGGCTTGCGCGGCAGCCTCGATGACGCGTTGACCGACAAGGGCTGGGCGCAGATGCGCGCGGCGGTGGTCGGGCGCGGGCCGTGGGATCGCCTGGTGAGCTCACCGCTGCAGCGCTGCGCGCGGTTCGCGCAAGAACTGCGTGGGCAGCTGGATCTGCCGCTGACGTTGGACGGGGCCGTGCAGGAACTGCATTTCGGCGCCTGGGAAGGGCAGAGCGCCGCAGCCCTGATGGAAACCGACGCCGAGGCGCTCGGGCGGTTCTGGGCTGATCCGTACGCGTTCACGCCGCCGCAGGGCGAGCCGGTCGCCGAGTTCTCGGCGCGGGTGCTGGCGGCGGTCGCACGATTGCAGGCGGCGCACGCCGGCGAGCGGCTGCTGCTGGTCACCCATGGCGGCGTCATGCGCCTGTTGCTGGCCAGGGCCCGTGGTTTGCCGCGTGAGCAGTTGCTCACCGTCGAGGTCGGCCATGGCGGCTTGTTTTCGTTGGTCGTCGAGGCCGACGGATCGCTTCGGGAAGTGGACTGACATGCTGCCGTTCTGGATCGCCCTGCAATTTCTCAGCAGCCTGCCGGTGCGCTTGCCGGGCATGCCGGCGCCGGAGGCGCTTGGCCGTTCGCTGCTGTTCTATCCGTTGGTGGGCCTGCTGTTCGGCGTGATCCTGTGGGCGCTGGGCCTGGCGCTGTCCGGCGCGCCCTCGCTGTTGCACGGCGCGTTGCTGCTGACGGCGTGGGTGCTGCTCAGCGGCGCCTTGCACCTCGACGGGCTGGCGGACAGCGCCGATGCCTGGCTCGGCGGCTTCGGCGACCGCGAGCGCACGCTGACGATCATGAAGGATCCGCGCAGTGGGCCGATCGCCGTGGTGACGCTGGTGCTGGTGCTGTTGCTCAAGTTCGCTGCGCTGCTGGCGGTGATCGGGCAGGGCCAGGGCTTGGTGCTGATCATCGTGCCGCTGATCGGGCGTGCTGCGTTGCTTGCGCTGTTTTTGACCACGCCTTATGTGCGTGCCGGCGGCCTGGGGCAGGCGTTGGCCGATCATCTGCCGCGCAGGGCGGGGTGGTGGGCGTTGGCGGCCTGCGCGCTGGTGTGCGTGGCGGTTGCCGGGCTTCAGGGCGCTGTGGCGCTGCTGGTGGCGGTCGCGGTGTTCGTCTGGGCGCGGCGCTTGATGGTGCGGCGGCTGGGCGGGACGACGGGCGATACGGCCGGAGCGTTGCTGGAGTTGACGGAGATGGCGGTGCTGGTGGGGTTGGCGCTGGTCTGAAGGCCCTGCACCGGATCGGCCGGCCCCTTCGCGGCCATCGGAAATGTTGTTGAACAAAACCACATGTAACTTGATTTAACAGAGTCGCGGGTATATACACGCATCATGCTTCCTTCCCAATGTTTGTGCACCAACCTGCGTCGCGCCGCCCGTGGCGTCAGCAGGCATTACGACGGCGCCCTCGACGGCTTCGGGATCAACGTTGCCCAGTATTCTCTGCTGTGCAACCTGCAGCGGCTGGATCAACCGAGCATCTCCGAACTGGCCGAGGCCATGGGCCTGGACCGCAGCACCCTGGGCCGCAACCTGCGGGTGCTGGAAGGCGAGGGCCTGGTGGCGCTCACCGAGGGCGAAGACATGCGCAACCGCATCGTCAGGCTCACCGACACCGGTGCGCAGCGGCTGGCGGCGGCGCTGCCGGCCTGGGAAGCGGCGCAGCAGCGGTTGATCGACCGACTGGGCGCCGAGAAGCGTGAAACCTTGCTGAGACTGCTGGACGAACTGGCGTGACGCCGGTTTTTCCGACTTTAAGCGGGTATATACCCGTGACTGGAGAACAACAATGAGTTCGATGTGGCGTGCGTGCGGTTGGGTGTTGCTGGGGAGTGCGCTGATTCTGGCGCTGTCGTTGGGCGTGCGGCACGGCTTCGGCCTGTTTCTGTCGCCGATGAGCGCCCAGTTCGGCTGGGGACGTGAGGTGTTCGCCTTTGCCATCGCCCTGCAGAACCTGATCTGGGGCCTGGCGCAGCCGTTCACCGGCGCGCTGGCCGACCGCTTCGGCGCGGCGAAGGTGGTGCTGATCGGCGGTGTGCTCTACGCGGTCGGGCTGGTGTGCATGGGGCTGTCCGACTCGGCGCTGAGCCTGTCGCTGAGCGCGGGGCTGCTGATCGGCATCGGTCTGTCCGGCACCTCGTTCTCGGTGATCCTCGGTGTGGTCGGCCGGGCCGTGCCACCGGAAAAACGCAGCATGGGCATGGGCATCGCCAGTGCCGCAGGTTCCTTTGGCCAATTCGCCATGCTGCCCGGCACCCTCGGGCTGATCGGCTGGCTGGGCTGGTCGGCGGCCTTGCTGGCGCTGGGCCTGCTGGTGGCGCTGATCGTGCCGCTGGTGGCCATGCTCAAGGACAAGCCGCTGCCGGTCCACGGTCACGAGCAGACGCTGTCCGAAGCCCTGCGCGAAGCCTGTTCGCACTCCGGCTTCTGGCTGCTGGCGTTCGGCTTTTTCGTCTGCGGTTTCCAGGTGGTGTTCATCGGCGTGCACCTGCCGGCCTACCTGGTGGACCAGCATTTGCCGGCCACCGTCGGCACCACGGTGCTGGCGCTGATCGGCCTGTTCAACATCTTCGGCACCTACACCGCCGGCTGGCTGGGCGGGCGCCTGTCCAAGCCGCGCCTGCTCACCGGGCTCTATCTGCTGCGCGCGGTGGTGATCGTGCTGTTCCTGTGGCTGCCGGTCACCACCACATCGGCCTACCTGTTCGGGATGGCGATGGGCTTTCTGTGGCTGTCGACGGTGCCGTTGACCAACGGTACGGTGGCGACCTTGTTCGGCGTGCGCAACCTGTCCATGCTGGGCGGCATCGTGTTCCTGTTCCACCAGCTCGGCTCGTTCCTCGGCGGCTGGCTGGGCGGGGTGGTGTATGACCGTACCGGGAGCTATGACTTGATCTGGCAGGTGGCGATCCTCTTGAGTCTGCTGGCGGCGGCCCTGAACTGGCCGGTGCGCGAGCGCCCCGTGGCGCGCCTGCAAGCGGGCGTGAGCGCGGCATGAAGCGCCTGTGGCCGCAGGTCGCCGTCATTGCGCTCGGCGCCGCGCTGCTGGCGCTGGTGTGGTGGGGTTGGCTGCGGGGCGGTCTGGCGCTGATGCAATTGGGCATGAGCATCTGCTAGGGCGCTTGCGGGGACGCTTGGGGGGCGAGTAACGTCGGGGTCTGACGACTGCCCGAGGAAGCCTGACATGCTGATGCGCTGGTGTGCTGTTCCTGCGTTGCTGATGGCGTTGACCGGAGTGGTTCGGGCGGCGGACTGCCCGGACCTGCTGCAGGGCTCCTTGCCCAAGCTGCGGGCCAAGGAATCCATCGACCTGTGCCAACGCTATGCCGACAAACCGCTGGTGGTGATCAACACCGCCAGCTTCTGCGGCTTCGCCCCGCAGTTCGAAGGCCTTGAGGCCCTCAATCAACGCTACAAGGCGCAAGGCCTGGAGATGCTCGGCGTGCCGTCCAACGACTTCAAGCAGGAGTCCAAGGACAGCGCCGAGACCGCCAAGGTCTGCTACGCCAACTACGGCGTGACCTTCACCATGACCGAACCGCAGAAAGTCCGCGGCGACGGCGCCACCCATCTGTTCCAGGTGCTGGCCAAGCAGAGCGGTGCGCCGAAGTGGAATTTCTACAAGTACGTCATCGACCGCCAGGGCAAGGTGATCGCCAATTTCTCCAGCCTGACCAAACCGGACGATCCTGAGTTTCTGGCGGCGATCGAGAAGGCGATTGCGTCCAAGCCGCTTGGGCAATGAGCGGCGGCGCACTGACTGACGCTATCGCCGGCAGGCTGGCTCCCACAGGGTTCTTCGGTGACCACAGCCCCTGCATTCACCCGAGATCTCCTGTGGGAGCCAGCCTGCTGGCGATGGCGGTCTGTCTGTTAATCTCAGGCATGAAAAAGCCCCGCGTCCGAAGGACAGCGGGGCTTTTTGTGGGCGAGGGATGAGCCTCGCCGCAGGCCATCAGAAGCGGTAGGTCGCGCCGATGCCGAAGCCGTTGGCCGAGTTGTCGTACTTGGAGCTGTAGGACTGGCCGCGGTCGTTGCTGTTGTTGATCTTGACGGTCTCTTCCTTCAGGTACGAGTACGCGACGTCGATGGTCAGGTCGTCGGTCGGGCTCCAGCCGGCACCGATGCTGAAGATGGTCCGGTCGCCGGTCGGGATGCGAGGCGAACGGTCGACGTTGTTGGTCGGCGCCTGGTCGAAGGTCAGGCCGGTACGCAGCACCCATTCCTTGTTCAGCTGGTACGAAGTACCGATGGCGTAGGCCCAGGTGTCGTGCCAGTTCTGCTCTTCGGTGATTTCGCCGAACTGGCCGGCCAGCAGCGGCTGCACACCGGAGTTCTTGACGGTGATCTTCTCCAGCTGGCTCCAGCGGGTCCAGGTGGTACCGGCGTAGACGTTCCACTGATCGTTGATCGCCTGGGTGACCGAGAGGTCGACGGACTCAGGCGTGGTGATCTTCAGCGAAGCGTCGTACTTCTGGCTGGCGCCCAGGCCGATTGCGCCGAGCACGCCGTAGTTGACCTTGGTGTCGCCTTCGAGCTTGTAGTCGACCTTCGAGTGGTAGGTCAGGCCGACACGGGTGGAGTCGGTGGCCTGCACCAGCACGCCGACGTTGTAGCCCAGCGCGGTGTCGTCACCCTTGATCTTGACCTTGCCGTCCGGCGCAGCCTGGGTGATCGACAGGTTGGACTCCAGCGAGCCGTCGATGCGGTTGATGGTCGGGCCGAAACCGATCGACACCTTGTCGTTGAAGGCGTAGCTGACGGTCGGCTGCAGGGTGATGACCTGAACTTTCGACTTGCTGCCGAAGTAACGGCCGGCAAAGCCGTTTTCGTAGTCGGTGATCAGGCCGAACGGCACGTACATGCCGAGGCCGAAGGCCCAATGCTCGTCGATCGGCTTGACGTAGTAGCCCATAGGTACGGAGGTGAAGGGCACCATGTCGCCTTTGTTGCTCCCGCTGTTCGGGCTGGAGCTGCCGTGGCTGATGTCGGTCGAGGCGTCGAGGAACGCAACGCCGCCGGTGACTTGTTCGCGCTTGATGCGCGACATGCCGGCAGGGTTGCCGTAAACGGTGCTTGCATCGTCGGCAGAAGAAGATCGCCCGGCGTACCCAGTCCCCATCCCGCTGATGCTGTGTTCGTTGATGGCGAAGCCACTTGCGAAAAGCTGGGTGGATGCCAGGGAAACGGCAAGGCTAAGGGTGGTTTTGAGCATGACTTTTTTCATTATTAGAACTCCTGGTGATCACCGGGGCGAAAATTACCAACATTTTCGTCCGCGCGCCAGAGCCCGTATGCCTTGAGTTAGAGCGGTTTTGTAGGACAATCCGACCAAATTGGCGTCGCGATGGGCGATCTTCCGGAACCGGCGGGTCAGCAAGCGACCTGATTCAGCGGTGAAACACAGGCCTGCCAGGCGCAGGTGAAATCCCGCAGGCGACCCTGGGGCTGGAAAGTCTGGCGCCAGATGCGCGCCATGCCCAGCAGATCGTCGGGGTCGGGGAGGGTGGGGTTCTGTTCTTCCACCAGCAGCCAGGCGATGGCGGTGGCGTAGCGCAGGTTGACGGTCAGTTCCAGGTGCGGGCCGCTGAGGAAGGCATGCTGGCTGGCTAGGCCGCGCACCAGGCTGGCGCGCTCCGGATCCAGCGCCAGGTAATGATCCCACAGGGCCTGGTGGCGGTGTTCGGCGATCCGGTAGAGCCCGTGGCCGCGGCGGTCATGCAGGGCGGAACCGAGGGCTGACTGGCTGGCGGCGATGCCCAGCAGCAGGGATTCGGCGGTGGCGCAGTGGCGTCCCAGGTAGATCAGCGTGGGGCGGATCACATAACGGCACAGTTCGCTTGCGGCGATACCCATAAAGCCCTCGGAGCGTTTGAGTGGCGGCGGGCCTGACCGGGTGCTTGGCAGCTGTGGAACGAATCAGGCCCGCCGGAAGCGGTTCATGCCGCTTGAGTTGAAGTGTAGTGTCATATTCGGGGCGTAAAGGCCTGTTTTTACAATATTTCCGAACGGCCGTTATAACCGTTATGCCGGATCGGACTTAACCGGTTCGGCCTCACCGGGAAACATCGGGCAATAAAAAGCCCCGCGTTGTCGGCGGGGCTTTGGCTTTTGCGGCGTAGCGGCCGTTCAGGCGGTCAGGGCCTGGCGGGTGCGGTCGATCACGGCCTGCAGCGGTTCGGCGCTGGAGTATTGATCGGGGTACAGGCGCTCGCTGTGGCGGGCGATCCCGTGTTCGTTGACGACGGTGAAACTGAAGCAGCCTTTGCGGGCGGCCAGGATCAGGCAGTTCATCGGTGCAAAAGCGTTGGTGAGGGTGCGAATGGCATCCTGAGTCTGGATATGAGACATGTTATGGGTGTTCCTGCATATGACACGGATCAGAACCGTGCAACGTTAAAACGTTCCAGTAACGACGACCGCCATCGGTCGAACGAAGAACCCGGCTGGAACAAGGCAGCCAGTTTGAAGCGCTATAAGGTTTGGCGCGCTCGGGCTGGCAGGTAGGTACTTAGGAGGACAGGCAACACAGCAAGGGCAGAGGTCCATGGCCCAGGGTGAAGATCCTGATCAATCTGCAGGTTGGTTCGGTCAGAGTAACGCTGTGTCGCGACACGCTTGGCCTTCGTTCGAGGCTGTGCCGGCGCAGGGTTTACCTGGAAACCATCGAGGGGTCGATCCTGTTTTTTCGGTGGAGGCTTCTTTGGCAGAAGGCTGACCGCGAGGATGTGTTCGACCGGAATTGACTTTCAGCTTGGTACTAACGGCGCGGATGCTAACCGAACCGGTCGTGTAATGCAAACCCGAAGACGCGAAAAAGTGCTTGTGCCGGCCAGCCTGAGCCCCATGCCGGATTCGCTCGCCCCGAAATGGCCCGCCTTCCGACCGGCGGTCGCGCCCAAGGCTCGCACAAAAGAGCGGCCCAGAGCGGTTTCGCGAAGGGCCGGCCACCGAAACGACCCGAAAAGGCGCATCGATATAACCGCGCAACAGGTACTTGTGCACATTAGTTGCGCAGACTGTAACGGCGCTGTCACAACGATCCTGACCCCGGTGGCTGCCTGTGTCGAAAGTTTAAGTCAATGAAAAACATCGCTTTTTTTTGCTGGTGAAAAAATCGTCAGTTTGACTGCGGGCCCCGTTCCACAAGGCTTTGCGGGGGTTGGAGGGCGGTTGTCCACTGAGTTATCCACAGCTTCTGTGGATTGTCCCTAGCGCTTGCTCTAGCACGGGCGTGCCGGGTTTTTTTCGACTTTACCTGTACGAAAAAAAGAGTAGAGTGGCGCGCCTTCCGATTCGTCCCACAGTGCTTTATGAAGTTTCGCTCAGTATCAGACGCTGCTCCTTCCCAATCCCCCCGCATTGCCGCTCCCAAGCGATTTTCCGTCCGTGTGGCCGAATGGCTGCTGGACAGCCCGCGCCTGAGCGACAGCCGCAACGCCAAGCACTTGGCCGGCCGCCTGCTCAAGCAACCGGCGCGCGAAGGGGTGGTGGCCGCGCAGAGCCGTCTGGGCCAGTTGATGTGCCGCGAGTGCGGCAACGCCCGGGATCGCCGCATCGGTCAGGATCTGCTGCGCCAGGCCGCCCGCGCGGGGGATCGCCGTGCGCAGCAGGAGCTCGGCCTGATCGAAGACTGAGCTGTCCAAGACCGGACGCCTTGGTTAACCTTCAGGCTTTATCTGATCGGCGGGAATGATGATGGCGATGGACTTGACCAGCCTGCTGCTGGGCCTTGCGGGCGCGGGCCTGCCGCTGCTGGCGCTGGCCTGGCGGTTGCAGCGCCGGGCCAGCGGCGGCCAGGCCGATCTCGCATTGCTCGAAGAGCGGCTGGCCATGGCGCAGATGGCCCAGGACGGGCTCAGCGCGCAGCTCGACGCCTGCCGCGACGAAATCGCCGACCTCGGCCAGGCCAACACCGCCAAGCAGGTGGAACTGGCGGCGCTGCGCCGGGAGGTCGAACTGCTGCAGATCGACCGCGACGACGCCCGTGACGCCGCCCATGCCTGGAACCTCGAACGCGCCGGCAAGGACGCCGAGCTGCGGCGCCTGGACGCCCAGGCCGCTTCGCTGAGCGCCGAGCTGCGCGAGCAGCAGGACAGCCATCAGCAACGCCTCAACGACCTGCAAGGTTCCCGCGACGAGCTGCGTGCGCAGTTCGCCGAACTGGCGGGCAAGATCTTCGATGAGCGCGAGCAGCGCTTCGCCGAAACCAGCCAGCAGCGTCTGGGCCAGTTGCTCGATCCGTTGAAGGAGCGCATCCAGTCCTTTGAGAAGCGCGTCGAGGAAAGCTATCAGGCCGAGGCCCGCGAGCGTTTCTCGCTGGCCAAGGAACTGGAGCGGCTGCAGCAGTTGAACCTGCGCCTGAGCGACGAAGCCACCAACCTGACCCGCGCCCTCAAGGGCCAGAAGACCCAGGGCAACTGGGGCGAGCTGATCCTGGAGCGGGTGCTGGAGCACGCCGGGCTGGAGAAGGGCCGCGAGTACCAGACCCAGGTCAACCTCAAGGGGCCGGACGGCGAGCGGTTCCAGCCGGACGTGATCATTTACCTGCCGGGCGACAAGCAGGTGGTGGTCGATTCCAAGGTCAGCCTGACCGCCTACCAGCAGTCCGTCGCCGCCGACGACGAGGGCCTTCGCCAGGCCGCCATGAAACAGCACGTCCTGTCCCTGCGCAGCCACGTCAAAGGCCTGGCCGGCAAGGACTACAAACGTCTGGAAGGCCTGCACAGCCTCGATTTCGTCTTGCTGTTCGTGCCGATCGAAGCGGCGTTCTCCGCCGCGCTGCAGGCCGAGCCGACGCTGTTCCAGGAAGCCTTCGACCGCAACATCGTGATCGTCAGCCCGACCACGCTGCTGGCGACCCTGCGGGTGATCGACAGCCTGTGGAAGCAGGAGCGCCAGAGCCAGAACGCCCGGGAAATCGCCGAGCGCGCCGGGTGGCTGTACGACAAGTTCGTGTTGTTCATCCAGGACCTGGACGAGGTCGGCAACCGCCTGCAGCAGCTGGACAAGGCCTACAGCGCCGCGCGCAACAAGCTGACCGAGGGCCGGGGCAACCTGGTCAGCCGCAGCGAACAGCTCAAGCTGCTCGGCGCCCGGGCCAGCAAGAGCCTGCCGGCGGATCTGCTGGAGCGCGCCATGACTGATGCGGACGGGCTGGTCGAATTGCCGGAGTAGGCCCGCAGACCTTCGCCGACGCCATCGCCAGCAGGCTGGCTCCTACCTTTTCAGCGACAACGCCAAACCACTGTGGGAGCCAGCCTGCTGGCGATAGCGGTCTATCCGACACCTCTGTGCTGGATGTGCCGCCGCCATCGCTGGCAAGCCAGCTCCCACAAGGATTGGTGGTGTGCAGGCACCCTGCGGCCACCCGCAATCCCTGGTGGGGGCCAGCCTGCTGGTGATGGCGCCACTGAATCCGGCCGACCGCTACAGCGGCAGATACCGACTCAGCAACGCCCGCAGCGCCGCCGGCTTCACCGGCTTGGCCAAGTAATCCAGTCCCGCCGCATGCACCTGGGCCACGGTCTCCGGATGGCCGTCGGCGCTGATCACCACGCCGGGCACCGGTTCGCCCAGGTTCGTGCGCAGCCACGCCATCAGTTCGGTGCCCGTGTCGCCGTGATCCAGGTGGTAGTCCACCAGCGCCAGTTGCGGGCGGATGCCCTCGCTCAGCAGCGCCGCGCATTCGTCGCGGTTGCGCGCCGTCCACACCTGGCAGCCCCAGCGGGTCAACAGGCTGTTCATGCCGATCAGGATGCTGTCCTCGTTGTCGATGCACAGCACCTGCGCACCGCCGAGCAATTTGCCGTTGAGCTCGACCGCAGCGCCCGGCTGGGCCGTTTGCGTGCGGGCCAGCGGCACGCTGACGCTGAACACGCTGCCGCGCCCCGGCCAGGAACGCACGCGCAGCGTGTGGCCGAGCACCCGGCACAGGCCGTCGGCGATCGCCAGGCCCAGGCCCAGGCCTTTTTCGGCGCGGGTCTGGTGGCTGTCGAGGCGCTTGAACTCCTCGAAGATCACCTGTTGCTTGTCCAGCGGAATGCCCGGCCCGCGGTCCCACACCTCCAGGCACACTTCGCCCGCCCGCCGGCGCACGCCCAGCAGCACCGGGCCCTTGGCATAGCGGAAGGCGTTGGTGAGGAAGTTCTGCAGTATCCGCCGCAGCAGCTTGCTGTCGCTGTCGATGCGCAGGCGGCTGCCGCGCACGCGGAAATTCAGGCCCTGTTCCTGGGCCAGCGCCTTGAACTCGGCGCCGAGGGTGTCGAACAGCTCGTTGACCGCGAACGGCTTGCGGTCCGGGTTGATCTTGCCGTTCTCCAGGCGGGAAATGTCCAGCAGGTCGCTGATCAGGTCCTCGGCCGAGCGCAGGGAACTGTCCAGATGCTGCACCAGCTTCTGCGCCTCCGGGCTCAGGCCGTCGTCCTGGTGGGAGAGGGCGGCGGAGAACAGGCGGGCGGCGTTCAGCGGCTGCATCAGGTCGTGGCTGACGGCGGCCAGGAAGCGGGTTTTCGACTGGTTGGCCGCCTCGGCGTTGCCCTTGGCTTCGGTCAGCGCCACGTTGAGCTGCGACAGCTCCTGGGTGCGTTCGCTGACCCGCTGCTCCAGCCATTCGTTGGATTCGGTCAGGGACTGTTCGGCTTCGCGGAACGCGGTGATGTCGGTGAAGCTCATCACGAAACCGCCGCCGGGCATCGGATTGCCGATCAGCTCGATCACCCGGCCGTTGGGGAACAGGCGCTCGGAGGTGTGGGCGCGGCCCTGGCGCATCCAGTGCAGGCGCCGGGCGACGTGGACTTCCGCCTCGCCTGGGCCGCACAGGCCGCGCTCGGCGTTGTAGCGGATGATGTCGGCGATCGGCCGGCCGACGCTGATCAGGCCGTCCGGGTAGTTGAACAGTTCAAGGTAGCGCCGGTTCCAGGCCACCAGTTTCAGGGACTGGTCGACCACGCTGATGCCCTGGGTGATGTTCTCGATGGCGCCTTGCAGCAGGGCCCGGTTGAACTGCAGCACTTCCGAGGCTTCGTCGGCGATGCGCACGACGTCCTCCAGCTGCATCTCCCGGCCCTCGATGGCCGCCTTCACCACCGCACGGGTCGATGAGGCCCCCAGCACACCGGCCAGCAGGCGCTCGGTGTGGGCGATCCATTCGCCGTCGGCGTTCTGGTTCGGGTTGAAGCCCTTGCCCTGGCGATAGGCGAAACGGATGAAGCTCTGCCGCGCCCGCTCTTCGCCGACGAACCGCGCCGCCAGTTTCAAGAGGTCGTCGATCTGCACCGCCAGCATCGAGCGGGCGCTCTGCCGGGCGCTGATTTCCTGGCCGATGAAGCGCCCGGCCTGCCAGTGTTCCGACACCCGCGTGCGGGACAGCACCGAGACCCAGGCGAACAGGGTGAAGTTGCCCGCCAGCGACAGCACCACGCCTTGGGTGAGCGGGGTGATAGGCAGGTTCAGCGGGTTGCTGGCCAGCCACGCCAGGCCCGGAAAACTGTCCAGCGACCAGCCCAGGCTGCGGGCGGCGATGGGCAGGATCAGGGTGTAGAACCACAGGAACGTGCCGGCGGCGAGGCCGGCGAACACGCCGCGGCGGTTGGCCTGCTTCCAGTACAGCGCGCCGAGCATGGCCGGGGCCAGTTGGGTGACGGCGGCGAAAGCGATCTGGCCGATGGTCGCCAGGCTCGCGGTGGAGCCGAGCAGGCGGTAGCTGACGTAGGCCAGCAGCAGGATCGCCACGATGCTGACCCGCCGCACCGACAGCATCCACTGGCGGAACACCTCGAACGGCCGCTCGGCGTTGTTGCGGCGCAGCAGCCAGGGCAGCAGCATGTCGTTGGAGACCATGGTCGACAGCGCGACGCTGGCGACGATCACCATGCCGGTGGCCGCCGAGGCGCCACCGATGAACGCCAGCAGCGCCAGCGCCGGGTGCGCCTCGGCCAGCGGCAGGCTGATGACGAACGAGTCGGGAATGACCGAGCTCGGCAGCATCATCTGACCGGCCAGGGCGATAGGCACCACAAACAGCGCCGCCAGGGCGAGGTAGGCCGGAAACACCCATTTGGCCAGGCGCAGGTCCTGCGGGTCGATGTTCTCCACCACCGTAACGTGGAACTGCCGGGGCAGGCAGATGATCGCCATCATCGCCACGCCGGTCTGCACCACCATCGACGGCCAGTTGACGGTTTCTTTCCAGTATTCCTCCAGGCGCGGGGCGAGCATGGCCTGGTTGAACAGGTCGTCGAAACCGTCATACAGGCCGAACGTGACGAACGCGCCCACCGCCAGGAACGCGAACAGCTTGACCAGCGACTCGAACGCAATCGCCAGCACCATGCCGCGGTGGTGCTCGGTGGCGTCGAGGTTGCGCGTGCCGAACACGATGGTGAACAGCGCCAACACCAGCGACACGATCAGCGCGGTGTCCTGAGCGCGGGTGCCCATGGCGTCGGCCCCGGCGCCGATCAGCAGGTTGACGCCGAGCACGATGCCTTTGAGTTGCAGGGCGATGTAGGGGAGCACGCCGACCAGGCAGATCAGCGCCACGACCACCGCCAGCGATTGGGACTTGCCGTAGCGGGCGGCGATGAAGTCGGCGATGGAGGTGATGTTCTCCTGCTTGCTGATCATCACCATTTTTTGCAGCACCCACGGGGCGCCCAGCAACAGCAGGATCGGCCCGAGGTAGATCGGCAGGAACGACCACAACTGTTCGGCGGCTTGGCCGACCGCGCCGAAAAAGGTCCAGCTGGTGCAGTAGACCGCCAGCGACAGGCTGTACACCCAGGCCCGCATCCGCGGCGGCAGCGGCGCGCTGCGGCGGTCGCCGTAGAACGCGATGGCGAACATGATGGCCATATAGGCCAGGGCGACGATGGCAATCAGCCCGGTGGACAACGACATGAGCACTCCCGACAGAACACGCCCGGACCTTTGCCCGGTCAGACAGTCTGGCACGAGTGCCGCGGTTAGTCAGTGTCGACCAAGGTCGTGGCGCGGCGGGGTGTCGCAGGCGTGGAACCGGGCGGTTCTTCGGTGACCGCGCCGGCACGTGCGCGCCGCATTTCAATGTGGGAGCCAGCCTGCTGGCGATGACGGCCCACCTGACACACCGATGCCGGATGAGCCGTCGCCATCGCGAGCAGGCTCGCTCCTACAGGGATCTGCGGTGTCAGTCCTGGCGCAGCGCGATGTCGATCAGCCGGTGCAGCGCTTCCACTTCCAGCGGCTGGGCCGCGAACAGGATGCGGAACACCGTCGGCGACACCACCAGGTTGATCAGGTGATCCACCGAGGGCGGCGAGTCGTCCGGGTAGCGGTCGACGATGGTCTGCAACTGGTCGGCGATGATCGCGATGCAGAACCCCGGCGTGGCGCTGGCCTGCACGTCGCGCATGACATTGCGCCCAGGCTCGGAGCTCATCTCGTCCAGATACTGCTCGGCCCACGCGCGGATGTCGCCGCGCAGGCTGCCGGTGTCCAGCGGATCGCTTTCGGGGCGCAGGCGGGCGAGGGCGACGTCGGCCAGCAGGGCCGACAGGTCGCCCCAGCGCCGGTAGATGGTGGAGGGCGTGACCCCGGCCCGCGCGGCGATCTGCGGGACGGTCACGGTGGAGCGCTCCTGTTCCTGGAGGAGCGCGCGCACGGCGCAGTGGATCGATTCCTGCACCCGGGCGCTTCGGCCGCCGGGGCGGCTGCTTTCTTTGATAGGCATGGGGCCGACCTTAACACAAAGAATTTGCTTTAAGCGAAAACCGGGCGCACACTCCGCAAAAGCAAAAAATTAGCTTTTAAGGAGCGTGCCCATGACCAGCCCTGTTTCGAACCGTTCCAGCCTGTGGTTTCTGGCGATCACCCTGCTCAGTTTTCTCGCCGCCTCCACGGCGCCGACGCCGCTGTACCACCTGTACCAGGATCACCTGCACTTCTCGGCGGCGGTGCTGACCCTGATCTTCGGCGTGTATGCCCTGAGCCTGCTGGCGGCGCTGCTGACGGTGGGCTCGCTGTCGGATCATCTGGGGCGCAAGCCGGTGATCTTCGCCGCCGCCGTGCTCAACGCCCTGGCGATGCTGGCGTTCATCTACGCCGACAGCGTGGCCTGGCTGATCGGCGCGCGGATCCTGCAAGGCTTCGCCACGGGCATGGCCACGGCGGTGTTGAGCGCCACGCTGCTGGACACCGACCGCGTGCAGGGGCCGCTGGTCAACAGCGTGGCACCGTTGCTGGGCATGGCGGCGGGCGCGATGGGCTGCGGCGTGCTGGTGGAGTTCGCCCCGGCGCCGCTGCAACTGACCTACTGGCTGCTGCTGGCGCTGTTTGTGTTGCAGGCCGCGTATGTCTGGCGCCTGCCTGAGAGCGTCACTCCGCAGGCCGGGGCCTGGGCTTCGTTGCGGCCGACCCTGCATGTGCCGGTCCAGGCGCGTTCGACCTTGTGGCGGGTGCTGCCGCTGAACACCGCCACCTGGGCGCTGGGCGGCTTTTACGCCTCCTTGGCCCCGTCGCTGGTGCGCACGGCGACCGGCTCCACCTCCAACCTGATCGGCGGGGCAACCGTGGCCGCGTTGACCGTGACCGGCGCCCTGATGATCTTCACCCTGCGCAACCGGCCCGCAGGCCGGGCGTTGCAGCTGGGCGCCAGCCTGTTGCCGGGTGGTGTGGTGCTGATGCTGCTGGGCGTGCACAGCGCCAGTCTGTCGCTGTTCTTCTTCGGCACGCTGGTGGCCGGCTGCGGATTCGGCGCAGGTTTCCTCGGTGCGGTGCGCAGCCTGGTGCCGCTGGCGTTGCCCCACGAGCGCGCCGGGCTGATGTCGTCCTTTTATGTGCTCAGCTATCTGGCGTTCTGTCTGCCGGCGCTGCTCGCAGGGCATTTCACCCGCAGCCTGGGCCTGCTGGCCACCACCGACGGCTACGGCGCGGTGCTGATCGTGCTGGCGGTGGGCGCGCTGCTGGTCAGCTTCCGTCCGCAGGCGGTGAAGGCGTGCGGCGCTCCATAAGCGCGGCGGATTCGGTTAGCCTTGGCCGGCCACTTCTCTCACGGAACGACCCATGAAGATCATCCGCAGCAAGGCGTTCACCGCCGAACGCGCCTGGGGCGCCCTGGACATCGCCAACATGAACGGCATCACCACGCGCCTGCACTGGACCGACCAGCCCTACAAATGGCACGTCAACGACGGCGAGGAAGTGTTCGTGGTGCTCGATGGCCGCGTGCAGATGCGCTACCGCGAAAAGGGCCAGGAGCAGCAGGTGCTGCTGGAGGCCGGCGACATTTTCTACGCCTCGGTCGGCACTGAGCATGTCGCCCATCCTCAGGGCGAAGCGCGGATTCTCGTGATCGAAACGGAAGGCAGCGTGTGATCGCTTATTTGCAAAATAGATAACAGATAGAGAAATTACCCGTTATATAGATATTCGATCCGGATCTATCATGGCTCCACCCTCACCAGAGGACAGGAGTTCATGATGACTTGCCCCAACACCGCCAAACCCGGCATCAAACCCTTCAGCCACCTGCAGCACCCGCGTGAGGCGATCCGCCAGTTCACCCCGAACTGGTTCGCCGCCACCATGGGTACCGGCGTGCTCGCCCTGGCGCTGGCGCAATTGCCGGTCTCCGTTCCTGGCCTGCACACCGTGGCTGAAGGGCTGTGGCTGTTCAACATCCTGTTGTTCACTTTGTTTACCTTCGCCTACGCCGCGCGCTGGGTGCTGTTCTTCGACGAGGCCCGGCGGATCTTCGGGCACTCCACGGTCTCGATGTTCTTCGGCACCATTCCCATGGGCCTGGCGACGATCATCAACGGCTTTCTCGCGTTCGGCCTGCCGCGCTGGGGCGAGGGGGTGATCCACCTGGCCGAGGCGCTGTGGTGGCTGGACGTGGCGATGTCGCTGGCCTGCGGCGTGCTGATCCCGTACATGATGTTCACCCGCCAGGAACACAGCATCGATCAGATGACCGCCGTCTGGCTGTTGCCGGTGGTGGCGGCGGAAGTGGCGGCGGCCAGCGGCGGCCTGCTCGCGCCGCACCTGGCCGATGCCCATGCGCAACTGGTGGTGCTGGCGACGAGCTACGTGCTGTGGGCGTTTTCCCTGCCGGTGGCGTTCAGCATCCTCACCATCCTGCTGCTGCGCATGGCCTTGCACAAACTGCCCCACGAAAGCATGGCCGCGTCGAGCTGGCTCGCCCTCGGCCCGATCGGCACCGGCGCCTTGGGCATGCTGCTGTTGGGCGGCGACGCTCCGGCGATCTTCGCCGCCAACGGCCTGCCAGGCATCGGCGAGGTCGCATCGGGCCTGGGCCTGGTGGCCGGCATCACCCTGTGGGGCTTCGGCCTGTGGTGGATGCTGATGGCGCTGCTGATCACCGTGCGCTACCTGCGCGACGGCATTCCGTTCAACCTCGGCTGGTGGGGCTTCACCTTCCCGCTGGGCGTGTACTCGCTGGCGACCCTGAAATTGGCCGGCACGCTGCACCTGGGCTTTTTCAGCGTGGCGGGCTGCGTGCTGGTGGCGCTGCTGGCGGTGATGTGGCTGATCGTCGGCAAGCGCACCCTGCAGGGCGCCTGGCGCGGCGAGCTGTTCGTGTCGCCCTGCATTGCAGGTTTGAAGAAATGACCGGCAAAGTTTAGGTAAGGTGTGGCCTGGATCGCGGTTCGAGACTCCAATAACCGTATCCAGGCCGTTCTCTACCTACCCTACAAAAAACAGGTCACACGGAAGATGAGTCACCCCTCACAGTTCAACCTGCTGCGAACCCGGCGTTTCCTGCCGTTCTTCATCACCCAGTCGTTGGGGGCCTTCAACGACAACGTGTTCAAGCAATCGCTGATCCTGGCCATCCTCTATCGGCTGACCATCGAAGGTGACCGCTCGATCTGGGTCAACCTGTGTGCGCTGCTGTTCATCCTGCCGTTCTTCCTGTTCTCGGCGCTGGCCGGGCAGTTCGGGGAAAAGTTCGCCAAGGACTCGCTGATCCGTCTGATCAAGCTCGCGGAAATCGCCATCATGGCTGTGGGATCGGTCGGCTTCCTGTTCGACCACCTGTCGCTGATGCTGGTGGCGCTGTTCGCCATGGGCACTCACTCGGCGCTGTTCGGGCCGGTGAAGTATTCGATCCTGCCCCAGGCCCTGCACGAGGACGAGCTGGTGGGCGGCAACGGCCTGGTGGAGATGGGCACGTTCCTGGCGATCCTGGCCGGCACCATCGGCGCCGGGATCATGATGTCTTCGGCACATTACGCACCGGTGGTGTCGGCCGCGATCGTCGGCATCGCCGTGCTGGGCTACCTGGCCAGCCGCAGCATTCCCCGGGCGGCGGCCGCCGACCCGCAGCTGCGCCTGAACTGGAACATCTTCAGCCAGTCCTGGGCCACCCTCAAACTGGGGCTGGGCCAGACGCCGGCGGTGTCGCGCTCCATCGTCGGCAACTCGTGGTTCTGGTTCGTCGGGGCAATCTACCTGACGCAGATCCCGGCCTACGCCAAGGAATGGATGCACGGCGACGAAACCGTGGTGACCCTGATCCTCACGGTGTTCTCGGTCGGCATCGCCGTCGGCTCGATGCTGTGCGAGCGGCTTTCCGGGCGCAAGGTCGAGATCGGCCTGGTGCCGTTCGGCTCGTTCGGGCTGACCGTGTTCGGCCTGCTGCTGTGGTGGCACTCCGGCGGGATCCCGGAAAGCGCGAGCGGGTACAGCTGGACCCAAGTGCTCGGCTTTGGCCATGCCTGGGCCGTGCTGATCGACATCCTCGGCCTCGGCATCTTCGGCGGCTTCTACATCGTGCCGCTGTACGCGCTGATCCAGTCGCGCACCGCCGAGAACGAGCGGGCGCGGGTGATCGCCGCCAACAACATCCTCAATGCGCTGTTCATGGTGATTTCGGCCATCGTGTCCATCGTCCTGCTGAGCCTGGTGAAGCTGTCGATCCCGCAGCTGTTTCTGGCGGTGTCGCTGCTGAACATCGGCGTCAACGCCTACATCTTCAAGATCGTGCCCGAGTTCAGCATGCGTTTCATGATCTGGCTGCTCAGCCATTCCATGTACCGCGTCGAGCACCGCAACCTTGAAGCGATTCCCGATGAGGGCGCGGCGCTGCTGGTGTGCAACCACGTGTCGTTCGTCGATGCCTTGCTGATCGGCGGCGCGGTGCGTCGGCCGATTCGCTTTGTCATGTACTACAAGATCTACAACCTGCCGGTGCTGAACTTCATCTTCCGCACGGCGGGGGCGATTCCCATCGCCGGCCGCCAGGAAGACATCCAGATCTATGAAAAGGCCTTCACCCGCATCGCCCGGTATCTGAAGGACGGTGAGCTGGTGTGCATCTTCCCGGAAGGCAAGCTGACGGCGGACGGCGAGATCAACGAGTTCAAGGGCGGGCTGACGCGGATTCTCGAAGAGACGCCGGTGCCGGTGATCCCGATGGCGTTGCAGGGGCTGTGGGGGAGTTTCTTCAGCCGGGATCCGGACAAGGGGCTGTTTCACCGCTTGTGGTCGCGGGTGACGCTGGTGGCGGGGGCGCCGGTGGCCGTGGAGGCGGCGCAGCCGGCGCGGTTGCAGGTGTTGGTGGGGGAGTTGCGCGGGACGGTCAGGAAGTAACGCCCGCGCCCATCAGGGCACTGCTGTTCCTGTGGGAGCGGGCTTGCCCGCGAAGACGGCGGCACGTCCGGCATTGATGTGTCAGACAGGCCGCCATCGCCAGCAGGCTGGCTCCCACAATCTTGCGCCGGGAAGGGGCCAGTGCTTTAAGCGCTGGCCTTGAGCCCGATCAGCCCGGCCACGATCAGCGCAACGCTGATCAGGCGCACCAGCGCCATCGACTCGCCGAACAGGATGATGCCCGCGATCACGGTGCCCACAGCACCGACCCCGGTCCAGATCGCATAGGCCGTGCCCAGCGGCAGTTCCTTCATCGCAAGGCCGAGCAGGCCCAGGCTGATGGCCATGGCCGCGACGGTGAGGGCGGTGGGGAGCGGGCGGCTGAAGCCGTCGGTGTACTTCAGGCCGACGGCCCAGCCGACCTCGAACAGGCCGGCGAAAAACAGAATGATCCAGGACATGCAGGACCTCCATCGATTGACGGGGTCGTCCCCAGGATAATGACTCGTGCGAGCCGCAGGGTCGTCCCCGCGTTGGGCGCTATAGTGCCCAGCATCGATTGGGGGATCAAGTTCGCGCTCAGTCGGGCTGCTGAACGAGCGTGTCGCGTCCGTCCTGCTCGTCCATCCGCCGGAACCAGGTGGCCAGCAGCGCCCCGGAAATGTTGTGCCACACGCTGAACAGCGCGCTCGGCACCGCCGCCAGCGGCGAGAAGTGCGCGCTGGCCAGGGCGGCGCCGAGGCCGGAGTTCTGCATGCCGACCTCCAGCGCCAGCGATTTGCGCTGGGCCAGCGGCAGGTTGAACAGGCGCCCGGTGAAATAGCCCAACAGGTAACCGAAGCTGTTGTGCAGCATCACCACCGCCATGATCAGCAGGCCGGACTCGGCGATCTTCGCCTGGCTGGCGGCCACCACCGCGGCCACGATGATCACGATGCTCACCACCGAGACCAGCGGCAGCACCTCTACCGCATGACGGACCTTGCTGCCCAACAGGCGTTGCGCGACCACGCCCAGCACGATCGGCAGCAGCACCACCTGAAGGATCGACCAGAACAGCTCCATGAACGACACCGGCAGCCAGGCCGACGCCAGCAGCCAGATCAGGGCCGGGGTCAGCAGCGGGGCGAGGAGGGTGGTCACGGCGGCGATGGCCACCGACAGCGCCAGGTCGCCGCGGGCCAGCCAGGTCATGACGTTGGAGGCCGTGCCGCTCGGGCAGCAGCCCACCAGGATCACGCCGACGGCAATTTCCGGCGGCAGGCGGAACACCTGGCAGAGCAGCCACGCCATGCCCGGCATGATCACGAAATGCGCCACCACGCCCAGCGCCACCCGCCACGGATGGCGGGCGACGGCGGCGAAGTCGTCGAGCTTGAGGGTCAGGCCCATGCCGAACATCACCAGGCCCAGCAGCGGCACGATCGCGCCCTTGAGGCCCAGGAACCAGGCCGGCTGCAGGAAGGCGAGCACCGCAAAGGCCAGTACCCAGTAGGCGAAGGTGTTGCCGACGAAACGACTCAGTGCTGCCAGTGCGCGCATGGCCTGATCCTTATTGTTTATGTGCACCACAAAACGACTGCAGGAGCGAGCCTGCTTGCGATAGCGGACTTTCAGTCAACCCTTTCGTTGAATGTCGATCGCCGATCGCGAGCAGGCTCGCTCCTACAGGTTGTACATCGTCCGGCCTCAGATGCCCTGCGGCGTCTCTTCACCGCCCAGCGCCTCGACCAGCGCCGGCAGGAAGTCGCCGAAGGTCAGCATCATCAGGGTGAAGCTGGCGTCCAGTTGGCCCAGGGCCTCGTCGCCGCCGTCCTGTTCCGCCTGGTCCTGCAGCAGGTCTTCGAACTTCAGGCGCTTGACGGTCATCTTGTCGTCGAGCATGAACGACAGCTTGTCCTGCCAGGCCAGCGACAGTTGGGTGACCACCTTGCCGGTGCTCAGGTGCAGCTGGATCTCTTCGCTGGTCAGGTCCTGCCGCTTGCAGCGCACGATGCCGCCGTCTTCGTGGGTGTCGCGCAGTTCGCATTCGTCGAGGACGAAAAAGTCCGGGGCGGCTTCCTGGGTGGTGACCCATTGGGTCATCACGGCGGTCGGTGCGGTTTTCACGGTCAGCGGGCGGACCGGCAGGGTGCCGAGCACTTCACGCAGGGTGGACAGCAGGTCTTCGGCGCGTTTCGGGCTGGCGGAGTTGACCAGGATCAGGCCTTGCTTCGGCGCGATGGCGGCGAAGGTCGACGAGCGGCGGATGAAGGCGCGCGGCAGGAACGCCAGGATGATCTCGTCCTTGATCTGGTCGCGTTCCTTCTTATAGACCTTGCGCATTTGCGCCGCTTCGATCTCTTCGACCTTTTCCTTCACCGCGTCGCGCACGACGCTGCCCGGCAGGATGCGCTCTTCCTTGCGCGCGGCGACCAGCATGAAATCACCGCTGACGTGCACCAGCGGCGCATCCTCGCCCTTGCCGAACGGTGCGACGAAACCGTAGGTGGTCAACTCCTGGCTTGCACATGGACGCGCCAGTTTGGTGGCCAGTGCGGTTTCCAGCGCCTCGGCATCGACAGGCAGGTCTTGGGTCAGGCGATAGATAAGCAGGTTCTTGAACCACATGGGGTGAATCTCTCCTTTATACAAAGGAGGGCATTATTGTCTTCGCCGTGCCATAGGCCAACCCTTCTCTAAGCCTTTGGAAGGCCTGAAAAAATTAATTGAAAAAGTGCTTGCCAGAGGTTGGGTCGCTCCGTAGAATGCGCGCCACACCGAAGCGAAGGGTGATTAGCTCAGCTGGGAGAGCGTCTGCCTTACAAGCAGAATGTCGGCGG